>CAZXMP010000071.1:0-19320 GCA_964641575.1 uncultured Chitinophaga sp.
AAGTATGGGGCAATTGCGGAATGTGTAAAAAAACAATTGAAAAAGCAGCTAAAACCGACGGCGTTGAAAAAGCAGAATGGAACAGGGAAACAAAAGTATTTACCCTTGTTTATAACCCGGCAGTAATCAGTAATGAGAAAATACAAAAAGCTATTGCTGCTGCTGGTTACGATACAGAAAAATTTACCGGAGATGATAAAGCTTATGAAAAACTTCCCGGTTGCTGCCACTACGATAGAAAAACGAAAGACAAAACGAATAACTCCAATCATCAACATTAATTCTTAAAAAATAATAAAATGAAAAAAATATTTTTTGTATTTACTGCTGTTATTTCTGCCGGAATCATTGCCGTAAGTTGTAACAACAACGCCTCTGCACCAAAAGAAACAGCGGCTGCCGAAACAGATACCGCTGCACATGCACACAAATACCGCTGTCCTATGAATTGTGAAAAAGGAAAAACATACGACAAGGAAGGTACCTGTCCTGTATGCGGAATGAAGCTGGAACATTTTGACGGAACAGATAATGGACTTACTTATAAAATGGAGTACGTTTCCACTCCTGCACAGTTAGAAGCAGGTAAAGAGGCCACTCTTCTGTTTACTCCTAAAGTAGTAGGTAAAGAATCGGAAGCAGTGCCATTGGATGTACAGCATGAAAAGAAAATTCACCTGATTGTAGTAAGTAACGACCTTAGTTATTTTGAACACATCCATCCAGACTACCAGGCTGATGGTTCTTATAAAATTGGAGTATTACCCACTGGCAAAACTTATACAAACGGGCCTGGCAAAAATGAAACCCGTTTTGAAACTGGCGGCGATTATACATTGTTTGCTGATTACCTGCCAAGCGGTGGTAGCCACCAGGTAGAAAAAGTTTCTGCAAATGTAAAGGGTACACCAAAACCTGCTGTTACTTACACAGCCGATAAACTTACCGGCAAATCAGACAATTTTACTGTAATGCTGAATGCTACTGGCGGTAAACTAATAACCGGTGCACAGATGCATATTTCCGGAATGTTAATGAAGGAGGGTAAAGAGATTGATGTAAATACCCTTGAAAATTATCTGGGAGCTAAAGCTCACATGGTAGTTGTTAGTCTTAGTGATAAAGAGTATTTGCATGTGCATCCAGATGTAAGCGGCGGTAAGTTTGATTTGCACACTACATTTAAAAAGCCTGGTATTTATCGTGGATGGATTCAATTTCAAAGCGGTGGCAAAGTACATACAGTTGATTTTACAATGAACGTAAAAGAAGGGACAGCAGAGGAAGTAAAAAAAACAACAGAAGGACATGACAGCAAAGGGGCCGGTCATGAGAATCATTGATTGTAATTGAAACTTAAACAACTTATTTGTTCACTATAAAACTTAAAACGATGAAAAAAATAATAATAGCAATGACTGTGATGCTTTTGACATCAGCAGTAACATTTGCACAGCATAGTGGCGGCGACCATAAGCACGGCTCACCACATGGTGGAACGGTGAAATCTGCCGGTGATTTCCATATTGAAGTAAATATGAAGGACGGTATGGTAATGGCTTACTTGCTTGATGCAAAAGAAAAAGCAATGCCTAATACCGGCGTAACTGCAACTGCAGTAATTCAAATGGCTGACGGGCAGACTTCAACCGTTACATTAATCCCAAACGGTAAGGAAGGATTTATGTACACTTTAGATAAAACAAAAAAATATAACAAGGCAATTGTAACTTTTACCACAGCCGGCAAAACTGCATCCGCATCTTTTGACCTGACTGCAAAGGCCAAGCCTGCTGCAGACGGACACAATCACCAACATTAAAACTGTACATACTCATAGCAGGTTTACCACCTGCTATGAGTTAAACAATCCTGCCTGCATTAGTAGTGGTTACGGTAATTAAAGATTTTATTTATGCTGAACAGACTCATTCATTTCTCCCTTAAAAACCGGATGCTGGTAGTGTCAATGGCTGCCCTGCTGATGGTATATGGCGTATTTACATTGGTTAACCTTCCAGTAGATGTGTTGCCCGACTTGAACAGGCCAAGAGTAACAATATTTTTAGAGGCCAATGGCATGGCACCCGAAGAAGTAGAGAGCCAGGTAAATCTTCCGGTGGAAACACAACTGAATGGTGCGCCGGGTGTGGAAGTGGTCCGTTCAGTAGCAAGCCCGGGTTTAGGGATGGTGTTTGTAGAATTTGATTGGAATACAGATGTGTATCGGGCAAGGCAATTAACAGCGGAGAAATTGCAGAATATTCAATTGCCTAAAGGCATTACACCGGTAATGGGGCCTATCAGTTCCATCATGGGACAAATTATGATGGTGGCTGTAACCAGCGATACAACATCACCTGCTGATTTAAGAACATTGGCAGACTTTACCATTCGCCGGAGATTAATGAGTGTAAAAGGAGTAAGCCAGGTGATACCGATTGGCGGGGAACGGATGCAGTACCAGGTATTGATTTCAAGTGAAAAATTAAGGCAGTATAATCTGGCAATTGATGATGTTGATAATGCTTTGCAGCTAACCAATCAAAACACTACAGGTGGTTTTGTTGATAATAAAGGTTCGGAAACCCTTATAAGAAATATTGGCCGTGCAAATACATTAGAAGATTTAGCGAATACAGTTGTAAGCAACAGAAATGCTGCTCCTATATTATTAAAGCAAGTGGCAGAAGTAAAATTTGGCGGCCCAATAAAAAGAGGCGACGGTTCATTTAATGGTAAACCTGCCGTAATCCTGAGTATCGAAAAACAACCGGGCTCAAGTACACTCACTGTAACAGATGAGGCATTAAAAGCAATTGAAGAAATCAAAGCATCACTCCCAACCAATATTCACATCAATACCGATGTTTTTCAGCAAAAGAATTTTATTATCAATTCAATTACCAATGTAGAAGAAGCATTAAGAGATGGGTTTATATTGGTAATCATCATTCTGTTTTTATTCCTGTTGAATTTCCGTACTACAATTATTACACTTACAGCTATTCCGCTCTCTCTTATCATTACAGCTATCGTTTTTAAACTGTTTGGCATTTCAATTAATACGCTTACACTCGGTGGCCTTGCTATCGCCATTGGCGAATTGGTGGACGATGCAATTGTGGATGTTGAAAATGTTTACCGGCGATTAAAAGAAAATTGGGTTAGTGAGAACCCCCAACCTTTACTAAAAGTAATTTATGAAGCCAGCAGTGAGGTAAGAAACTCGATAGTGTATGCCACTATTATAGTGGTGCTTGTTTTTATTCCGCTGTTTTATTTACAGGGAATTGAAGGAAGAATATTTGCACCTTTGGGTATTGCATATATTACTTCCATTGTTGCATCGCTGGTCGTATCATTAACAGTTACACCGGCCTTGTGCAGTTATTTATTAGGAAAGAAAAATCATTTACATCATATAAACCTTGCATTCTGGAAAAAGAAAAAAAAGGATACTTCTGTTGATGCAGCACATGAGCCGGATAGTGCTCTCGTTAGATGGCTGAAAAAACAAGACCTTAAGTTGTTGCAATGGGGATTGAAGCGAACAAAACTTGTGGCGGGTACTGCAATAGCCCTGATTATTGCTTCGGTAAGTATTGTACCATTTTTCGGAACAGAATTTTTACCACCCTTTAATGAAGGAACATTCACTGTAAATATGGTTGCCCCGGCGGGTACATCGCTGGAAGAAAGTAATAAACTGGGAACGGTTGTTGAGCAGCAAATTCTTAAAGTGCCAGAGGTAGCCCTTACAGCCCGCCGTACCGGCAGGGCTGAACTGGACGAACATGCAGAACCACCAAGTTCATCAGAAATTGAAGTTGCATTGAAGCCGGGTGGCAGAAGAAGGGAGAAAGTGCTGGAAGAAATTCGCAGTAATTTATCAGTCGTAAAAGGGGTATCAATAAATATTGGTCAGCCTATTTCTCACCGCCTCGACCATTTACTTTCAGGAGTGCGGGCACAGGTTGCCGTAAAAATATTTGGCAATGATTTATTGACGCTGCGTTCCAATGCAGAACAATTAAAATCCATTATCAGTAATGTGCCCGGCGTAGTGGATGTGCAGATTGAAAACCAGGTAATGGTTCCGCAGCTTATGATTAAGCTTGACCGTATGGCTGTGCAGCGATATGGTTTGCAGGTGGGCAATGTAGCTGATGAACTGGAAATTTTTTACAATGGTAAAGTGGTTAGCCAGATACTGGATGGCCAAAAAAGTTTTGATATTGTTTTACGAACCGACGACAGCACCAGAAAAAACATAGATGCTATCCGCAATACACAAATTGCCGCATCGGATGGTTCATTAATTCCATTGAGCCAGATTGCAAAAATAGAATTGGAGAACAGCATTAATGCGGTCAATCATGAAAACACACAGCGGCGTATTGTGGTTTCAGCCAATGTGCAAGGCCGTGACCTTGGCAGTACTGTAAAAGAAATGCAGGAAATTGTAAAGAAGAATTTGCCGCTGCAAGAGGGTTATTACCTGCAATGGGGCGGTCAGTTTGAAAGCCAGCAATCTGCTTCAAAATTAATTACCATACTCAGCATCTTTTCAATAGCGGGTATTTTCCTTGTATTATACAGCCATTTTAAAAGTAGCCGTATCGCATTACAGATTATGCTGAATATACCATTGGCCTTAATAGGAAGTGTGATTGCCGTAATGCTGACAGGTGGTGTGTTTTCCATTGCAACAATGGTAGGATTTATCACTCTTACAGGTATTGCATCCCGAAACGGAATTATGATGATAAGCCACTATATACATTTAGTACAGCATGAAGGAGAAGTATTTGGTGATAAAATGATTATCCGTGGTTCATTGGAAAGATTGGTACCGGTACTTATGACAGCACTGGTTGCAGCCTTTGCCCTAATACCTTTAACGATGGATGCTACGGCTCCGGGAAAAGAAATTTTATACCCCGTTGCTACTGTTATTTTAGGTGGATTGGTGAGTTCAACTTTATTGGATATGATAGTAACGCCGGTAGTGTTTAAACTGTTTGGGGAAAAGGCATTGAAGAAATATTTGAATGAACAAGGGAAAAAGGATTTAGAAAATCCGGTAAACGGATAATTTTTTCTTCCGGCTTTTATGCAGTACAGGCTGAAAAATAACATGGGTCGGAGCCCTGCTTTTAGTTTCCTTATTTATAATGAAACGATTTGTGAGGCAGGGTTTCCGTACCCACCAAATGATAAATACAATATAAACCGATTTACCAGAATGCTATTTTATAAATAAATGCTTATTGTGGACAAAAAAAAATTCATACCGGCACTTCGCTTTAAATGGTTAACACCATTGTATGATTTTCTTATCGGTGTTACTATGCCTGAAATGCATATAAAACAATCACTGATAAACTTTTCTTTTTTAACTGACGGCGACAGGGTTTTGGATTTTGGTTGTGGTACAGCCACACTCACCATAATGGCTAAAGAGCATCGTTCAACTATTAAAATTACTGGAATTGATATAGATAAAGCCATATTAGATAAAGCAACAGAAAAAATTAACCAAAAAAATCTCGACATACAATTAACAGGTTATGACGGTGAATCACTTCCGTTCGAGGATAACAGTTTTGACCGGATAATATCCTGCCTTGTATTTCATCACCTAACAACATCTGCAAAACAAAAAATTCTTGCTGAACTGTTCAGAATAACCAAAAGCAACGGACAGTTATTTATTGCTGATTTCGGACGTTCTGATTCCTGGCATCAGCGGCTATTATTTAATATGATTCGTGGATTTGATGGATATACACCTACAAAAGCCAATGCAAAAGGTTTAATGCTTCCGCTGATTTCTGATGCAGGTTTTGTAAATCCTTCTATTAAGAAAAAGTTCAAAACAGTTTTTGGAGAAGTTCAAATATTTAAAGCAATCAAACAATAGTAGTTTATGAAGAAATCTTATGTAACAGCAGCGTTTTCATTTCTCTTCTTTTTTATGCTGCATACTGCTTCAGCACAGAAAAAAGAAGAAGTGTGCTACAATCCAAACTTAGTGAAAGATACCAGCAAAAAGAGCATTAAATCAATGGCTTTTGCTATATTCAATGGCGACAGTATAAAAATTAACTACCACTCACCCGGTGTTCGAAAAAGAATAATATGGGGCGGCCTTGTTCCGTATGATGAAGTATGGGTAACAGGGGCACATGATGCTACTACTTTAGAAATTCCAAAAACATTTATCGTAAATGGAAAGGAAATACCTGCCGGTAAATATGCCCTGTTTACTATACCCGGAAAGAATGAATGGACAATTATCATCAACAGGCATTGGCAGCAGCATCTGGCAACAGAATACGATGAAAAAGATGATATAGTGCGGCTGAAAGTGAAACCAAAGAAAAATACCCATACAGAAAGGTTACAATATTTTATCGAAGAAAATAAGAACGGGAAAATTACTATCACTGTAGCATGGGAAAAACTGAAAATTAGTTTTGATTCACTTATCAGGCTTTAATAAATAGGCTGGCAAACAGTTTTTGGTATGGAAGTTTCTTCACTTATTTGGTTGGGTATCACAAAAACAGTAACAGATTATGTTTAAAGATTTTCCTTCGCTCCATCCGTTAGTAGTACACTTTCCCATAGTGCTTATACTGCTGGCTGCAGCTTTCCAGGCCGTTGTGCTCTGGAAACCTCAATGGCAGCAAATCAGGTGGGCCACATTAATTATAATGGGATTGGCTTTTATTTCTGCTTTGGCGGCAAGCACATTGTTTCATGCAATGATTGCTCCCAATGCCCCCAAAGAAGCCTTAGCCATATTTGAAGAACATGAAAAGTATGCACAATATACTTTGTGGATGTCAGGCATTACTTTCTTGGTAAAAGGCATTGGTGATTTTTATAAGTTATTTCGCCGCTCTTATCAGTTCATCGTGTTATTATTTGCAATTGTTACCGCTGTATTCCTGTCCATTGCAGGCCATTATGGGGCAAAACTTACCCATGTTGCCGGTGTGGGGCCTATGGGAAAATACCTAATGAAGGAGCATGGCAGCAGCCACAACGAGAAAGATATGGAAGGAATGGACATGAAGGGTGACAGTACAATGCAAATGAATGATTCAATGCCAGGCATGAAAAATATGCCGGGAATGGATACCATGAAGAATATGGACATGAATAATATGCCGGGAATGGATAAGATGAAGGACATGAAAGACATGAAAGGAATGGCCGACATGAAGAACATGAAGGGCATGGACAATATGAAAGATATGGACATGAAGGATATGAAGAATATGGACAAAATGAACGACATGAAAGATATGCCTGGTATGGATACCATGAAGAATATGAAAGGCATGGACAATATGAAAGACATGAAAGATATGCCTGGTATGGACAGCAGCATGAAGATGGGCGACATGAAAAATATGAGCATGCCGATGACAAGTCCAATGGATACATTCCGTTTCCCGGACAACAACCCTGCACGGAAAAAAACAAAAAATCCGAATAAACAATAAATCGGCCTACAATGAAATCACTACTTTTCTTTTTAGTGTTCCTTCCTTTTTACAGCATGGCACAGCACAACCCATCTATGAAAATGGAAATGGGCAAAGATTCAAAGATGCAAAAAACAACTGCATACAATTATGCCTTGCAACCAGTGAATGACAATCAGGGAAAGGCTTACAAAGGAAAAGTAGTTGAATACGACCTGTATGTTACTGATACGATGGTAAATTTTACGGGCAAACACCGCCATGCCATTGCCATCAATGGACAAATACCGGCGCCCATTCTTGAATTTACTGAAGGCGATACCGCTATCATTCGTGTACATAACCTGATGAAGATGGAAACTTCTATCCACTGGCATGGAATATTATTACCCAATAAAGAAGATGGAGTTCCTTATTTAACTACTTCGCCAGTTGAACCCGGAGAGACTTATACATTTACTTTCCCGCTTATTCAAAGTGGCACTTACTGGTATCATTCACATACCATGTTGCAGGAACAAAGCGGCTTGTATGGTTCTATAGTAATACATCCGGCGCAGCCCGAGCCACAATTGAAAGAATATGTATTGTTATTATCTGATTGGACCGACGAAAATCCCCACCAGGTATTGCGTTACCTGAAACGAGGCGGCGAGTGGTATGCTATAAAAAAAGGCGCATTGCAAAGTTATGGTGAAGCTATTGCCGCCGGTTATTTTAAGGATAAGCTAAAACAGGAATGGCAGCGTATGCCTGCAATGGATGTGTCGGATGTGTACTACAATAAATTTCTGATGAACGGGCAGGAAAAAAATTATTTTAAAGATGCAAAGCCCGGTGAAATAATAAGGCTTCGTATTATTAATGGTTCAGCTTCCAGTTATTTTACGCTACAGTATGGAATGAGTTATATGCGGTTAATTGCAGCAGATGGAATTAATGTTACTCCCATTTCTGTAAGCAAATTAGAAATTGCAGTCGCTGAAACGTATGATGTTTTAATTACTGTTCCCGAAACCGGTGCTGCTGAATTAAGAGCTACTTCCTGGGACGTTGTTGGATATTCATCCGGGTATTTTGGAAACGGCCCGGTAATGAATGCCCCTGAGATTCCCAGGCTAAACTATTTTAAAATGATGCGGGAGATGGGCAGCATGAATATGAGTGGCATGAACATGGGCGGCATGGAGATGAAAGGAATGAACATGAAACAAGATTCTGTTCCGAAAAAAATGGATATGAGTAATATGGATGGAATGGACATGCCTGCCCGTCCGTCAGGCGGGGGTAATATGCAGGGAATGGATATGGGAATGCCCGGCGAGTTTAACTATTATATGTTACGGGCACTGCATCCTACTACATTGGATTCAACTTTACTACCAAGAGAAGTTAAATTATCACTTACGGGCAATATGCTGCGCTATGTATGGTCTTTTGATTTTAAGACTTTATCGGTTGCCGATAAAATTCTCATCCGCAAAGGTGAAAGGGTAAGGTTTATTTTAACCAACAATACCATGATGCGCCACCCCCTGCACCTGCACGGCCACTTCTTCCGATTCATCAATAGCCAGGGTGATTATTCACCTCTGAAACATACGTTTGATATAAAGCCCATGGAAACGGTTACCATTGAGTTTGAAGCAAACGAAGAGAAGGACTGGTTTTTCCATTGCCATATCTTATACCACATGATGGCCGGTATGGCACGGGTAGTTAGTTATGAAGGCAGCGAACAAAATGAGTTTGCTAAAACCGGTTATCGTAAATTAAAAAAAGAAGACAATATACTTTATCCCTGGTTCGACTTATCTGTTCATTCTCAGGGCACCTGGCTATCTGGCAATATTTCCAATAATAAAAATGCACTGGAGTTTGAAGGTAGGGTAAGCTGGAAAGGTGATTATGAAACCGAAACACATTTACTCCGCTACTTAGATAAAAATCAATACTTAGCTTTTTATATCGGCTTTGATTATCGGAAAAACAAAACACTTGCTTTAGCCAATAAGCCCAATTCCAAAGATAATCGCCGTGTATTCGATGCAGGGTTTTACTATTTGTTGCCCATGCTTATTCGTTCTGAATGGCGCATAGACCATACAGGAAGATTGCGGTTGCAGTTAGAAAGAAGGGACATACCACTAAGCAATAATTTCTTTTTCGACTTCCGGGCAAATACCGATAAAGAATACGCTGTTGGTTTCAGGTATATGATTGCAAAACCTCTTTCCATCAGCACAAATTATGACAGTGATTATAAATGGGGCGTTGGGTTGACCTGGCATTATTAATTAAGCACAAGGAATAAATATTCGATACTGGTTCAATATTAAAAATTATCTATTGTTTGAATAACTTTTAAAATATCAATTATGGAAATGGAACATCAAAAACAACCGCAGTCAGCAGCATCAGGATTAATGATGTATAAAAAATTGCTATTGATGGTATTATTATCTTTTGTAGCAATGTATGTGCTTATGTACTCAATGGTAAATACCTTCTCCAACGCAATCCCCAATATAAACCAGTTTTACATGGCAGGTCTTATGACCATGCCAATGGTAATGCTGGAGCTTGCTATAATGGGTGGGATGTATATGAAGAAAAAACTGAACGCTATAATTTTTTCAGTAAGCTTTATTTTCTTAATCAGCTTCTTTTTATGCATCAGGTACCAGGTTGGGGTATCTGACAAACAATTTTTGAAAGGAATGATTCCGCACCATGCAGCCGCAATCTTAATGGCGGGGAAAGCAAACATAAAAGACCCGGAAGTAAAAAAATTAACTGAACAAATCATCACAAGTCAGCAGGCCGAGATAGAGCAAATGAAAGCAAAGCTAAAAGCGATGAAAAAATAAGTACCGATGTAGCTGCCAGATTGTACAATATTTAGAAATGATAATTATAACCAGAACTTAATGTATTAACATGGAACATAATCACTCCCAATACACCTGCCCCATGCACCCTGAAATAGTTCAGGACAAACCTGGCAATTGCCCCAAATGCGGAATGAACTTAGTTCCGCTAACCAGTAAGCAAAGTGAAAGTCACTTAAATCATCATGGGCATAATAAAGATGAAAAACATACAGGGCAAGAAGAACAACCTGCTCCGGTAATAAACATTAAAGAAGCAAAAGGATTTCAGAAATATACCTGCCCCATGCATCCGCAAATAGTGCAGGATAAGCCGGGCAAATGCCCATTATGCGGTATGACATTAGTACCACTTGGGAAACCCGGTACTTCTGGCGGGCATGAAGCCCATTCTTCCGGCATTGCTGATTTCAAAAAGCGATTTTATGTAGTGCTGGTATTAACTATACCTGTGATGTTACTTTCAGAAATGATTCAGCATTGGTTGAACATTCACATCAGTTTCCCCGGCTCAAAATATGTTTTGCTGCTTCTTTCATCCATTGTTTTCTTTTATGGTGGATGGCCTTTTCTGAAAGGGCTGGTAGGTGAAATAAGGGTGAAGAACCCCGGCATGATGACCCTTATTGGTTTTGCAATTTCTGTGGCTTATATCTATTCAGTTGCAATTGTATTTGGTTTGAAAGGGATGGACTTCTTTTGGGAACTGGCAACACTTATTTTAATAATGCTCTTAGGCCATTGGATAGAAATGAAATCAGTAGCTGGTGCATCCAGGGAGTTGGAGCTCTTGGTTCAGCTAATGCCCGATGATGCACATTTAGTGGATGGAGAAAAAGTAACTGATGTAAAAACTGAAACCCTGAAAGAGAGTGATATTATACTTATCAAACCAGGAGAAAAAGTAGCCGCCGATGGAGTTATCGCCGAGGGCGAAAGCTACCTGAATGAATCAATGCTCACTGGTGAATCAAAGCCGGTGGAGAAAGGAAAAGGAGATAAAGTAATTGCTGGTTCTATTAATGGAAACGGTTCTATTAAAGTTGCCGTATCTCATGGTGCGAAAGATTCTTATCTCTCACAAGTCATAAAGCTGGTGGATGATGCACAAAAATCAAAATCGAAAACCCAGTTGATTGCAGACAAGGCTGCAAAATGGCTGACAGCGATAGCAATTACTGCAGGCATTGGTACATTTTTATATTGGTATTTAACAGGGCAATCTTTGGCTTTTGCTATGGAAAGAATGGTAACCGTTATTGTTATTTGTTGCCCCCATGCTTTAGGATTGGCAGTGCCGTTGGTCGTTGCAAAATCGACAGCCTTATCAGCGAAAAACGGGTTGCTGATTAAAAACAGAACCGCATTTGAAAATGCAAGAAAAATCACCACCATTGTATTTGACAAAACCGGTACACTTACTGTAGGAAAATTTGAAGTATCAAAAATTGTTTCACTCCAAAAAGGCCTGAATGAAAATGAAATCATTCGCCTGGCATCTGCATTAGAACAAAAATCTGAGCATCCCATTGCAACAGGCATCTTGCAAAAAATTAAAGACTTATCTATCAAAATTCCGGCAACAGAAAGCTTTAATGCGATTACAGGTAAAGGCGTTGAAGCAACTGTAGAAAGCAAAAAAGTATTGGTTGTAAGTCCGGGCTATTTAAAAGAAAATAATATTACTGTTCCTGATGGCTTTACAGCTAATGACACGGAAACGGTTGTGTTTGTAATTATCAATAATGAATTGGCAGGATACATTGCATTATCGGATGAGATAAGACCTGAATCAGCAGAAGCCATTAAAACGTTGAAACAAAATAATATCAAATCAATATTGCTTACTGGTGACAATAACAAAGTAGCAGCAAGTGTAAGCAAAACATTGGGCATGGATAGTTTTTTTGCTGAGGTATTACCACACCAGAAATTAGAGAAAATAAAGGAACTGCAAAGCAAAGGTGAGTTTGTGGCTATGACAGGTGATGGAGTAAACGATGCTCCGGCTTTGGCAATTGCAGATATTGGCATTGCTGTTGGCAGTGGTAGTGATATAGCAGCAGAAACAGCAGGAATAGTCTTAGTCAATAGTAACCCGAAAGATGTGGTGAACCTAATTTTATTTGGCAAAGCGACTTACAGGAAGATGATTCAGAATTTAATTTGGGCAACCGGATATAATGTAGTGGCTTTACCATTGGCAGCAGGTGTATTGTATAAAATGGGAATTCTGCTTAGCCCTGCGGCCGGGGCTGTGTTGATGAGTGTAAGTACTGTGGTTGTAGCTATTAATGCAAGTATGTTGAAAGTAAAATAAACAAGTAGATAATGTAAAAGGATGATAATTATTGAACAGGTTATTCACTATTTTCTTCACCTGGTCTTTCCGTTGGGGATTGCTTTTGTTTTTTTTAGAGAAAAATGGAAGCAAACTTATCTGGTCTTTCTGTTGACGATGCTGGTTGATGTTGACCATTTGGTTTCTAATCCTTTTTTTAGTGCCTGCCGGTGTAGCATTGGGTTTCATCCCCTACATAGCTATCCGGCAATAGTGCTTTACATTATAATGCTATGGATACCAAAAATCAGAGCAATTGCAATCGGATTATTGATGCACATGGCAACTGATTATATTGATTGTTTATTCATCAGCATTAACTGTAAATAATAGATACCTATATATGACAAAGAAACATTACTGCATTCTTAAAACGAACCGCTGGCCCGGTGTTGAGGAGTATAAGTATGGTAATTGTTGCTATCAATGCAACATGCCTAAAGTAAAATACAAATCTTAGAATAACTATGCTCCTTTATATTAATTGGAATATTGACCCTGAAATTTTTAGAATTGGTGGCTTTGCATTAAGGTATTACTCTTTAATGTTTGCTTTGGCATTTATCAGCAGCTTTATTATCCTGTCAAAAATTTATGTAAAAGAAAATGTTTCTGTGCATCTGCTGAATAAGCTTGCTATTTTTATTTTCATTGGAACGTTGATTGGAGCCAGGCTTGGTCATACACTATTCTATGAGTTTGGTTATTACAAGAACCATTTATTGGAAATCATTCTTCCTTTTAAGATTACTAATGGAAAATTTGAACTAACAGGATACCAGGGATTGGCAAGTCATGGCGCCGCAATTGGGATAATTGCTGCTGTTGTCTGGCATTGCCGGAAACATAAACAGTCATTTTTATGGTTAATGGACAGGCTCGTAATTGTGGTAGCGCTTTCTGCATTTTTTATCCGGATGGGCAATCTTTTTAATTCAGAAATTATTGGTAAGCCTTCCGATGCCTCATGGGCTTTTGTTTTTCAAAGAGTGGATAGTGTTCCCAGGCATCCTGCACAATTATATGAGGCAATACTATACCTTGTCATTTTCGGTATTCTTTGGTTTTTATACAAAGACAATATACAAAAGCGGAGAGACGGCTTTCTTTTTGGATGCTTTTTGACAATGCTGTTTACTGTCAGGTTCCTGGTGGAGTTTGTAAAAGAGAATCAGGAATCTTTTGAAAAGATGATGGCAATAAATATGGGGCAAATACTAAGTATCCCTTTTATTCTCATTGGTGTGTATCTAATGGCTTCAAAATCAAAGCTGAATAAGGATTAAAAGAGACTGGTTGATGCTAAAGAAATCAATAAAAAATTCTATCTTACATTGCAAATTTACTTTAACGCTTATATATCCAAACCTTTGAAATTCTTTCACATTAAAAGTCAAAAATTATGAAAACAATTTGTATTTTATTTATAGCGGGTTTATTTATCGTAGCCTGTGATAAAAAAAATGAACCCGCAGAAACTCTTCAGCAAATTGATATTTCTGCTTCTGCTGGAATAACAAGTGAATTATCTGCGATGCAGCAATCCACAAATAACCTTATTGCTGCTTCAAATTTAACGCAGCGGCTCTATTGGGATAGTGCATACCATCATCATGATTCTTTGTTCTGGCATCATCATAATATATACCATCACAATACTTACTCACATGATGACCACAGCCACCATTGGGTGCCTTACGACCCCACCGCTAACCATCATGGTCATCATCATCCCCAATATCCCGGACACCTGAATGACTCACTGGTTACAACAACTAATAATCATCATCACACTAATTGTGAGCATCATCCGGGGCACCATATTTGTCACCATCAGACAATGGATTCTTTGCATCATGTACATAATTTGCATCACCCCTAATTCTGCTGATATTTGGAAAAAAAGCAAATGGTTCTTATACATAAAATTAGTGTGGCTTTACTATTTGGTTTATTAAGCTGCAACGAAGGAAATAAAGATAAAGTTGTTAGCATTATTGAGAAAGACAGGCCAATTGACAAAATCCGGCTAAAAGATTTAGATGGAAAAACTATCAACCTTGTAAAATACAAAGGAAAAACAATCTTTATTAATATTTGGGCTACCTGGTGCAAACCCTGTCTTCAAGAAATGCCCTCAATTGAAAAAGCCCAAAATATCCTGCGAAATGAAAATGTGGTATTCTTATTGGCTTCGGCCGAAACTATTGAAGAGATTGATGCATTCAAAAAGCTGCATGCTTATCCATTCAATTATGTTCAAATACAAAACAGCGAAGAAGTAGGTATTGAAGGCCTTCCAACAACTTTTATTTTTGATAAAGAAGGCAAACTGGTTTTTTCCGAATCAGGCTATCGCAAGTGGGACGACAAAAATAATATTGATACCATCCTCAAAATCATAAATACAAATGAATAAATTAGTAACTGTTTTATTATTTGCTCTTGCAATATCTTCTTGCAAAAACTCTTCAAAAGATTCTGGCAAAGAAAAAACTGACCCCATCCAAACTATTAATTTAAAGGAATTAAAATCACCTGCCGATACTGCCAGTGCCGAACCTTATCTGTTTACAGATAAAAATGGATTGGTGTACTTGTCATGGATTGAAAAAACAAAAGGAAAGAGTTTCTTAAAAATTTCTAAGCTCAATAATGGGCAGTGGTCTGAGCCAACGATAATCAGTTCAGGGGATAACTGGTTTGTAAATTGGGCAGACTATCCACTGGTAGCAGCGGACGGAGCAAAAAATATGATAGCACATTATTTAGAAAAAAGCGAAAACGGCACTTATACATACGATGTAAAAATTACTACCTCTGCTGATGAGGGAAAAAACTGGAGTGCTGCAAAAATTTTGCATGATGATGGCAGGAAAGCGGAGCATGGTTTTGTTTCGATGATACCATACGAAGAAAATTATTTTATATCATGGCTTGATGGAAGGAACTCTGTAATGGAAACTGCGGGCGGACATGCTGAAGGGCATCATGGACAAATGACTATTCGTGGAGCTATAGTAGATAAGCAGGGAAATAAATCTAATGAGTGGGAACTTGACAACCGTGTATGTGATTGCTGCCAGACCAGCGCTGCTATTACAGCAAATGGGCCGGTTGTGGTTTACAGAGACAGGTCGGAAGAAGAAATCAGGGACATATCAATTGTAAGATTCGTTGACGGCAAATGGATAATCCCTAAACCAATATTTGCAGATAAATGGAAAATTGAAGGATGCCCGGTAAACGGCCCCAGGATTGATGCCATAGGCAATAGTCTTGCAGTGGCATGGTTTTCATCACCAGATAAAAAGGCACAGGTAAATGTTGTTTTTTCTATTGATGGCGGAGCAACATTCAATAGCCCTGTACGGATTGATGAAGGAAAAGGAATTGGCCGGGTGGATGTGGTAATGCTGGATAAAAATACTGCTGTTGTAAGCTGGATGGAGGGGTCGGTAATAAAAGCAGTAAAAGCTTATAGTAATGGTAAAAAAGAACCTTCATTTACTGTTGCCGCTTCAGCAGAGTCAAAATCAAGCGGTTTTCCGCAAATGACAAAATCGGGCAATAATTTATTATTTGCATGGACTGATGACAAGGAGAAAGCAATTAAAATCGCAACTATTTCTTTAAAATAAAACGCATGGGATTCGAATCTTATCAGCCTGGGCAATACATTTTTTAAGTGTATGCCTGTGCATTTAAATTTATAGGGAAGTAGGAAATCCAGGTGTATGCCTTATAGCTTTTCCACCAATAGGCGTTCACATACAATATGGCTTAAAGTATCATCACCTTTTTTACTATGGCTAACTGTCATGCTGCCATCAAATTTTTCCACCGTTTTTATTTTTAATTTTACCCCAAGGGAAAGTTCACGAAGATTTAGGAATTTCAAAAAATCGTCTGTTGTATGAATAACTGCCGCCAATCTTACAGTATCTCCCTCTTTGCAACTACTTAACTTTTCATATTTTATCCATTCCATTTTACCGGTCTTATCCGGAATGGGTGAACCGTGTGGGTCTATTTTAGGGTAACCTAAAAGGGCATCCATCTTTTCAAAGAAGTTTGGTGAATGAAGATGCTCTATTTGTTCAGCTATTTCATGTACTTCTTCCCAACCGAAACCCAATTTCTGAACAAGGAACATCTCAGTAAGACGATGCTTGCGAATAATTAAACCTGCTTCTTTTTTTCCTTTCTCAGTCAGCCGGAGTGGTTTATAACTTTCATAATGAACCAACTTCTTGACAGACAACTTTTTCATCATACTGTTAACGGTAGGCATTTTTATACCTAACTGCTTACTGAGTTCATTAGCACTTACTTCGCCTTTATCGGCAGATAGATTAAAAAGTGCCTTTAGATAATTTTCTTCTGTGTAAGAGTGCATTTGGCAAAGGTAAATAATAGCTTAGAGCCTTCAAAGTAAGATTTCATAAAAAATAATAAATTTGTTAGATAAGTCTAAGTTCATACTTTTGTGCATATTATGTAATGTTTTAGACAATGAAAAAAATATACATTGTGATGGCCTGTATAATCGGGGCTGTAGTGCTGATAGAAGCCTGCTCAAAATTACAGCCCGCTGCACCGGCTGATGATAAACTATTGGATGGGCCTGTGGCAGGGCTTACATACGAACAAAATAGACAATTTTTAGCAGGCGATGTTGCTTTTAATGATGAGATATTTACCACTCAAACGGGGCTCGGTTCCATCTTTGTAGCCTCAAGTTGTGGGAGTTGCCATGCAGGCGATGGCAAAGGACATCCATTCACAACCCTTACAAGGTTTGGCCAGGTAGATAGCACAGGTAACAACTTTCTTCACTTAGGCGGACCGCAACTACAAAATAGGGCATTGCCCGGTTTTACTCCGGAGCAAATACCAACAGGTGCAACTTTTTCAAAATTTACACCACCTGCAAATACCGGATTGGGTTTTTTAGAGTTTGTTACAGATGCCTCAATCCTTGCAATGGCAGACCCCGCAGATGCTGATGGTGATGGCATTTCAGGTGTACCAAATTGGAATTATGTACCCAATTTTGTTACCATCCCTTCTAATGCCATTCCACAAAATGGTAAATACATTCATCGGTTTGGAAAGAAGGCGGCAGCTTTTAATTTATTGCATCAAACTGTTAATGCCTATAATCAGGATATGGGAATTACCTCAACTTTTTTTCCGAAAGATGTTTATTCAGGATTAGATATTGACCCGGAAGTTTCCAATCAAACTGTGCAGAACGTTGTATTTTATTTGCAAACGTTAAAAACACCTGTTCAGCGCAATCAGGGCGATGCCGAAGTAATACAGGGAAAGAGCATATTTATACAAGCAGGTTGCGAAAGTTGCCATAAGCAAACTTTGCAAACAGGGTTTTCTCCTATTGCTGCATTATCAAACAAAACATTTCATCCATACACAGATATGCTTTTGCATGATATGGGTTCCGCCTTAGATGATGGCTATACAGAAGGCAATGCGAAAACTTTTGAATGGCGTACCCCGCCATTATGGGGCCTGGGCTTGTCACCCAATTCACAGGGCGGACAGTATTTCCTAATGCATGACGGAAGAGCAAGAACTATAGAAGATGCCATACAATTGCATGGTGGAGAAGCCTCACAAAGTAAAAATAAATTCAACCAGTTATCAAATGCAGATAGAAATGCGCTGCTCAAATTTTTAAAATCTTTATAGGAGTGGATAGAAAGAACTTTATTAAAAACTGCGGCTTTGCTTGTATTGGAGGTACGGCAATGGCTGCTGTATTACAAAGTTGCACATCTGCTAAAATTTTAAGTGGTCAGATTACCGGAGATGATTTGATTGTGCCTTTTACCGACTTTGAAACAAGAGCAGGAAATGAAAAACATTTCAAAAAGTATATAGTAGTGCAAAATGACCTTTTGCAGTATCCCATTTGTGTGTACCGGTTTAATGAAAACGAATACACAGCTCTTTGGATGCGATGCACCCACCAGGGAGCAGAATTGCAGGTATTTGGAGATAAGTTGCAATGCCCTGCACATGGAAGTGAGTTTAGTAGCAAGGGGGCAGTACAAAATGGCCCGGCTGATAATACACTCAGAACCTTCCCTGTTACGATTGAAAAAAATCAGCTTAAAATTTCATTGAAAGCAGTATGACGAAAACATTTTTTATTCTAACTGTAATTCTCTTGTCTTGTATTAGTTTGCGGGCACAAATAGACCCTGCATTGTTAAGACGTATTCCCAAAGACACAGTTAAACAAACCATGAATATGGATGCAGTTTATAACAGGCCCTTTGTGGCAGTTGGTAAACTGCCGGTTTCATTAGGAGGATACATGGAGGCAAACTGGCAGCATTTAGGTACTGATGGTATTTCAGAAGGTCATCAGTTTCAATTCAGAAGGATGACTCTATTTGTTTCTTCCACTATCGGCAAACGGTTAAAATTTTTAAGTGAGATAGAGTTTGAAGATGGTGGTAAAGAAATAGCAATAGAATTTGCTGCACTTGATATCGAATTGCACCCATTACTTAATCTTAGAGGCGGTATGATATTAAATCCCATTGGTGCTTTT
>CAZXMP010000072.1:0-19196 GCA_964641575.1 uncultured Chitinophaga sp.
TGGGTGGCATGGGCTACTAATAAGCTCTAAGGTATTATACTACCCCGTCTCGTTTAAAACGAGACGGGGTTTTTTATGCCCTATATGTGGATATTCCGATTTGGTAGTAGCTTAATGATCCTTAACTTTATTAACTTTTTTTCCAAGCTATGATTCTGGCGGATACCCTAATCCGCTTATCACTTAAAAAAAATATATGAAATTATTTTACAAACTAAATCTTACTGTATTTACTGTTTTGGTGGTTTCGCTTTCTGCGTCAGCACAAAATCGTTTTTTTACAGATGCAGGTGAAAACACCACTCTTTCTACAACAGGACAAAGAGTAATTGTTCCTCAAAAATTTCGTACAGCTAGTTTAGATGTGCAGCAAATGAGAAACTTTTTATGGTCGTTACCTTCTGAAGAAACTTTTCGCTACAATCGTAGCCAGGCACCAATATTAACGCTGCCGAAACCTGATGGTACTATTGCCAGGTTCAAAGTTTGGGAAAGTAGTATACAGGAGCCAGGCTTACAAGCGAAGTTTCCCGAAATTAGAACTTTTGCGGGTCAGGGTATTGATGACCCATATGCAACAATACGTTTTGATTTAACTCCATCAGGATTTCATGCGCAAGTGCTGACTGTCAATGGTAGCTATTATATAGACCCTTATGCAAGAGGTGAAATAGAAAACTATATAAGTTATTATAGACAATATCTCAGGAAGTCAGGTACTTTTTTGTGTGAGGTTCCCGATAATCCTTCTAATGAAACCCTTGTTACTGAAGCAGCATGCCGGGGTACCGAATTGAGAACTTATCGTTTAGCTGTTGCGTGTACAGGCGAGTATGCACAAGCTCCTGGAATTAATGCGGGAGCCAACCCTGCTATTTTGCATGCAGCAATAGTTACTACTGTTAATAGGGTAGTAGGAGTTTATGAAAAAGAAATAGCCGTAAGACTTGTATTGGTTGCTAATAATAACTTGGTAGAATTTTTAAATCCAGCTACTGACCCTTTTAATGGAAACAACAATGCAAATACATTAATTAATGAAAGCCAGGTAGTAATAGATGCTAATATTGGTTCTGCTAATTATGATATTGGCCATACTTTTAGTACAGGTGGAGGCGGTTTAGCACAATTAAATTCTCCTTGCAATGCTGGTTCAAAGGCAAGGGGAATTACGGGTAGTGGCTCCCCAACAGGCGATGCTTATGATATTGATTACGTAGCTCATGAAATGGGACATCAATTTGGAGGAAACCATTCCATGGCAGGGTGCGGGAGTTCACCCACCTCAACAAAATATGAAGTAGGTAGCGGTACAACAATACAGGCTTATGCTGGCATATGCGGGGGCGAAAACATTCAGCCTAATAGTGATCCTTACTTTCATGCAATAAGTTTTGACGAAATAAGCAATTTCGTGTCTGGTGCAGGAAGTAGTTGTGGTGTATTATCCTCGACAGGAAATACTTTACCTGTTATCGATGCATTAGCAAATAACAATTTAAATATTCCTATTAGTACTCCTTTTACTTTAACTGGTACTGCAACTGATGCTGATGGGGATGCATTAACTTATAACTGGGAACAATGGGATTTCAGTGGAACAAGAAGTTGGAACTCAGGTGCAACAGCTGCTCCCGGGAATACTGACCCCTTGTTTAAATCCCGCATTCCTAAAACAACTGGTAGCAGAACATTCCCTGATATTGCTGTGATTAATGCGGGTTATCCTGCTAACCCTGCTGCAACAATGGGGGGCTTAAAAGGTGAAACACTATCTCCTGTTTCAAGAGCTATGAAGTTTAAACTAACAGTGAGAGATAACAGAGCTGGTGGTGGTGGAGTAGCGTCAAGCGGTGCAGGAGGTTGTCAGAGTTCGACTGTATTTCAGGTTAATGTAGTAGCAACACCCGGCCCATTTGCTGTTACTGTTCCTAACGGCGGGGAGGTTTACAATGGGGCATCTTCTCAAACAGTAACATGGAATGTTGTTAACACAAATGCGGCTCCTATAAATGTCGCTAATGTAAGAATTACTTTATCTACCGATGGAGGATTAACTTATCCAATAGTTGTAGAAGCAAGCACACCTAATGATGGTAGCCAAGTTGTAACAATACCTGCTGTAGTTACCACAACTGCTAAAATGAGAATAGAAGCATTGGGAAATATTTTCTTTGATGTTTCCAATGCAAACTTTACAATAAATGCAGCTCCAACAGGCTTTACATTCAGCAGCCCTGCACCCGTAGTTTCTGCTTGTCCTGCTGCTTCGTTGCAAACAACATTAACGGCTACTTATGTTGGTGGCTTCAATACAAATATTGCACTTACATCCAGTGTTACCCCAACTACACCCGTAGCACCGGTAGTAGCATTTGGAACAAACCCTCTTACTACTGGCAGTACCAGTACAACTGTGTCAATAACTAATGCAGCTGCGTTGCATGCTGGAACATATACAGTAACAGTTACCGGTACAGCAGGTGCTTTGGTTCAAACAAGGAATATAACATTTACAATTAATCCGGGTGCCGGTCCAGCTATTACTACACCTCCATCTAATCAAACTGTATGCGCAGGTGGTAATACTTCTTTTACAGTTGTATCTCCAACCGCTACAGCTTATCAATGGCAGGTAAGTACATTGGCAGTTCCTGCGTTTACCAATATTGGTGGTGCAACTACTGCTACTTTAAATCTTACTGGTGTAACAGCAGGTATGAATGGTAATCAATACCGTGTAGTTGCAAGTACCCAATGTGGTAGCACTACTTCTGCTGCTGCTACATTAACAGTAAACACAGCACCGGCAATCACTGCAAACCCGCAAAGCATCACATTATGTGCAGCAAGTAATCATACATTTAGTGTTGGAGCTACTGGTTCTAATCTTACCTATCAATGGCAGATTAGTACTGCAGCTGTTCCAGCCTTTACTGATATTCCAACCGCTACATCATCATCGTACACTGTTACCGGTACCACAGCCGGCATGAGTGGCGACCAATACCGTGTAATTGTTTCTGGAAGCTGTCCTTCGCCAGCTACATCGTCAGCTGCTACACTTACAGTAATATCACCGGTAACCGTAACTGGTCAACCCGTAAATACTACAGTATGTGATGGAGCAAATGCCAGCTTTACAGTAGCAGGTAGCGGAACGGGGGTTATTTATCAATGGCAGGTTAATACAGGATCTGGTTTTGTAAATGTGCCTGCTGGTGCTCCTTACTCAGGTACTAATGCTGCTACATTAACTATAACTGGAGCTATACCTTCAATGAGTGGTTACCAGTACAGGGCTCAGTTATCAAATGCAACATGTACAACACCGGCGGTTTCTAATGCAACAACACTTACGGTCAATACATTGCCTGCTATATCTGCTGATCCTACAAGTGCTACTATTTGTGCAGGAGGAAACAATACATTTAGCTCAACAGCAAGTGGAACAGGTATTGGTTACCAATGGCAGGTAAATTCAGGTTCCGGATTTACAGATATACCAACTGCTACAGCTTCTTCATATACGGTAACAGGAGCTACTGCCGGTATGAATGGAAATCAATATAGAGTTGTTGTAACAGGTACCTGTTCACCAGCAGCAACATCTGCAGCAGCTACATTAACAGTAATTTCACCAGTTGTAGTTGCTACTCAACCAGCTGCCGCTACAGAAATTTGTTCTGGTAGCAATACAAGTTTAAGTGTAATTGGTACAAGTACACAACCTATCACTTATCAGTGGCAGGTAAATACAGGCACAGGTTTTAATAATGTAGCTAACGGTAATGGTATTGCTGGTGCAAACTCAGCAACGCTGACGTTTACCAATTCTACTGTTGCTATGACTGGTACATACCGTGTACAATTATCCAACACTACTTGTACAGCTCCAACTACATCAGCTAGTGCAGTTTTAACTGTTCGTCAGTTACCAACAGTTGGTCTTACTGCTTCATTAAGTAGTTTGTTACCTGGACAAACTTCCTTATTGACTGCTACACCAAGTGCACAAACAGCAGGAGTACTTACAACTACATGGTTGTATAACGGAACGGCTGTTGCCAATGCGGGTAATACAAGAACTGTAAATGTTGAACAAATAGGTACCTACAGGGTAACTATACAGGAAGTATTTAGTGGTGTCACTTGCTCTAATCAATCTGCTGATGTAGTAATTGATGCTACGGTAAGTAATAAACTGTTTATCTTCCCAACTCCGAATGACGGAAACTTTACGGTATCTTATTACAATAATGGAAGTAACAATTCTTCAAGAACAATTATTGTGTATGATGCAAAAGGTAATAAAGCTTACAGCAGACAATTCCCGATAACCGGGCCATATACATTGATACCAATAAATATGAGCAACGCAGCCCGTGGAATTTATTTTGTAGTAGTAGGCGATGCAGCCGGAAAAAGGTTGGCCGAAGGAAAAGTACAGATTATGCGATAAGAATGTTATCAAACATTATCAATACAGTCCCGCTTTGTTAAAGGCGGGACTTTTTATTTACTGATAATTTTTATTTCCACTCTTCTGTTAGCTATTCTTTCTGCTTCTGATCTTTCCGGGTAAGGATATAGCGGAAGAGAATGCCCAAAACCTCTTGATGAAACCCGGGTGGGTGCAATTCCTTTTGCAATAAGATAATCTTTTACAGCCTTTGCCCTGTCTGCCGATAGAGTATGATATGCGGTTTCCATATTTAATCCATCTCTGTCATCGGACTGGCAACAGATATGGCCTTGTATTTCGATAACAAGATTTGGGAATGTATTCATTGCATTGAGTAATTCATTCAACATAGGCATTGACTCTGGAAGAAAATGAGGCAAGCCACCAACAAAGTTGATGTTACGCAAAACAATATTTGTACCTGTTGTAAGCGTTGAATCGGCAAGTTTTTCAGTAAGTGATTGTCCTTTATTTATCGCAGAATGAATGATTTTAATCTCCACCCGCCGGTTGAGGCTTCTTTCTTCAGGCGAAAGATTTTTATTCAGCGGTAAATTTTCTCCATGTGCCTGTACCACTTTTATGTCCTGCTGTTCCCAACCGATGCTCAGGAGGTATCTGTTTACTGCTTGCACCCTTTTGGCTGAAAGTTCCTCATTATATGAATTCCCGCCCACAGCATCACAATGACCGTGGAGTTCAATGCGATCTGCAACATCTAGTGAATCTGTTAAACTGTCCAGCGTAGCTTTGGCAGAACTGCTTAATTCCCATTTGGCTGTTGCAAAGTACACATGCACGGATGGAGTGGATTGAGCCCATCCCGAATGCGACATAAACCCAAAAAACAAAAAGAAGCAGATTTTTAGTTGCATATAAAGATTAGTAAGTTAATAATCAACGATTTTGCGAACACCTGCACTATAACGTTGCTGCTGTAAATTTCTTATATCGGGGATTAATCACTCCTTGTTTTAACGTACCTTTGCGGCCTTAATTTTTTGTAATAATGATAAGTATAAAAGACCTGAAACTGGCCTATGGCAAAAGGGTATTGTTTGAAGAAGTAAACCTGAATTTCACCAAAGGCAATTGCTATGGTGTAATTGGTGCCAACGGTGCAGGTAAAAGTACATTCCTGAAAATATTGAGCGGCGAAATTGAGCCAAACAAAGGAACCATCACTATCACTCCTGGTGAAAGAATGGCTATTCTAAAACAAAACCAGTTTGAATTTGATGAAGAAACTGTTTTGAATACCGTAATGATAGGCCATACCAAACTCTGGAAAGTAGCGAAGGAAAGAGAGGCTATTTATGCATTGGCAGATTTTACAGAAGAAGATGGAATGAGAGCTGGCGAACTGGAAGGTGAGTTTGGCGAAATGGGAGGCTACACTGCCGAAAGTGATGCCGGAACTTTGTTAGGTGAGTTGGGAGTGGGTGAAGAATATCATCAATCATTAATGAAAGACATTCCTTCTAATTTAAAAGTAAGGGTGTTGTTGGCGCAAGCCATTTTTGGTAATCCTGATATTTTATTATTGGATGAGCCTACCAACGGTCTGGACATTGAAACCATCGGTTGGTTAGAAAATTTCCTGGCTGATTATGAAAACATCGTTTTGGTAGTGAGCCATGACCGTCACTTTTTAGATGCGGTGTGTACCCACGTTGCAGATGTTGATCGTCAGAAAGTAAAGATATTTACGGGTAACTATACATTCTGGTACGAGTCATCCCAATTGATGGCCCGCCAGGTAAATGATAAGAATAAAAAAGTAGAAGAGAAACGCCAGGCATTGATCGACTTCATTGCCCGTTTCAGTGCCAATGCATCAAAGAGTAAACAAGCAACTTCAAGAAAGAAAGCATTGGAGAAATTGTCAATTGAAGAAATTGAACCGAGTTATAGAAAATATCCGGGTATTATTTTTCAACCATTGCGTGAAGTTGGTAACCAGATTTTAAATGTTGACAAACTTACCAAGTCGGTTGATGGCCGTGTGCTATTTAAAGATGTTTCTTTTTCTGTAAACAAAGGGGATAAAATAGCATTGCTTAGTCGTGACCCATTGGCGGTTACAAGTTTCTTCAACATTATTACTGCCGAAGCAATTGCCGATAGTGGTTCATACGAATGGGGTACAACTGTTACCCATGCCTATTTGCCACAGGAGAATGCACAATATTTTAATGGTACAGACAACCTGATGGATTGGCTTCGACAATATGTGCCGGACCATGTAAAAGATGTAGACGAACCATTCTTACGTGGATTTTTAGGAAAAATGTTATTCAGTGGCGATGATGTGTTGAAGACAACAAATGTATTGAGTGGTGGAGAGAAAGTTCGTTGCATGCTTAGTCGGATGATGTTGCAAAGCCCGAATCTAATTCTGCTGGATCAACCAACGAACCATCTTGATTTGGAAAGCATCCAAAGTTTCAACGAACAGTGTACGGATTATAAAGGCATTATTTTATTAACCAGCCATGACCATACATTTATGCAAACAGTTGCCAATCGTATCATCGAACTAACGCCTAAAGGAATTATAGATAGATTGATGACGTTTGATGAGTATTTGGAAGATGACAGAGTAAAGGCGTTGAAAGAAGATATGTATAAGTAATAAGCACAAAATAATAAGTACAAAGTACGAATTGTCCCGCTTCGATAAGAGGCGGGATTTTTTTGAAAATCTTTTTCTATAAACATATTTAGGGTGAGTAAAGACTTTTATATTTCCACGCATTCGTACTTCTGACTTCGTACTTCCGACCTGTTTTTTCCCTATCTTCCTTTTCTATATGTCTACCACTACCTCCCTCGCAAAAAGAATTGGTTTCTGGTCCGCTACTGCTATCGTTATTGGAAGCGTTATTGGCTCTGGTGTTTTTATGAAACCAGCCAGCATGGCCGGGCAATTAGGTTCGCCGGTTTGGTTAACATTAGTTTGGGTAATTGCTGGTTTGTTTTCCTTGTTCGGTGCATTAATTTATGCTGAGTTAGGTGCTATGATGCCTGAGACCGGAGGACTATATGTTTATTTCAGAAAAATGTTTGGCGAATTTGTGGCCTATCTCTATGGGTGGTCGGCTTTCTCAGTGGTGAATACAGCAGCCATTGCCGCTATTGCATTTGTGTGTGCACAGTATGCCGATTTTTTTTTACAACTACCAAGATTTAGTGAAGCCACCGAGCTATCTATTATCTGGCATATACCTTTTGTAGGTGATCTGTTTCCTTTAAAGAATTTTGGTGTAAAATCATTAGCTATAGCAGTAGTTGCGGGATTAACCTGGCTAAATTATCGCAGTGTAAAAGCAGGAAGTTCATTCCAACTTATTTCTACCATTGTTAAAGTAGGAGTTATAGCGGCATTAGTAATTGGTATTTTCTTTTTTGCTGATGGAACTGTACAAAACTTTTTTCAATCAGAAAATCCAAAACAGGGTGGGGCTTTGCTGAGTGGAGTAATTGCTGCATTAACAGGTGCATTCTTTGCATATGATGGCTGGATCAATATCACATTTGTTGCAGGGGAAATAAAACAACCGCAGCGTAATATCCCGAAAAGTTTATTTACCGGTGTTATAGCTTGCATCATTGTTTATGTGCTGGTAAACCAGGCATATTTGTATGTATTGCCAATTGAGAAAGTAGCGGCTTCCTCATTGGTGGCATCGGATGCAATTGGTATTGCATTGGGTAATACTGCTGAAGCTTTAGTAGCAGCGATGATCGTTATTTGTACATTGGGTGCCATCAATGGAAATATTATGGCCACTACCAGGGTTACTTATGCGATGGGAAAAGATAAAGTATTTCCCTCGTGGACGGGTAAAGAACATCAAAAATATCAAACACCAGGTAATGCATTATGGCTACATGCTGTTTGGGTGTCGTTGCTAATCATAACTGGCTCATTTGATATGCTGGCAGATATGATGGTATTTATAACCTGGGTAGCTTATGGACTTGGAGCTATCGGTATTTTTATGTTACGGAAGAAAATGCCTGACGTAGAAAGACCCTATAAAATCTGGCTGCATCCTTTTGTAACAATACTCTTTATACTATTCACCGCAGTATTTCTTATTATTACGGTGTATAATGATATAACGAATTACCTGAAGGACCGTCAACCAGTTGTAAATTCAATGTTGGGTATTTTGATTACGTTAATTGGAGTGCCGTTGTTTTTTTACTTCAGGAAAAAGCAAAAATTGGTAGAGGATTAAATCTTCTCCCAAATCCATTCATGTGGGATGATTTTAGGTTCCATAACTTCTTTGAATTCTGCATACAACTCTCTCAAACGTTGTTTATTGTTCTTGCCTCCCGATTCAGGTTTAAGGTCTTTCCCGCTGTTGGGCTTAAGCGCCGATTCCAATAATCGTTTCGCAGACTCATTGCTCTGTTCCCGGCTGCTTTCATTTTTTGCAAGTGCAGTGCTGTTAGGTATAGCTTTTTCTTTTGCAGCAGTATCTTCTTGTATAGTAGTGATACCCCAATCCTTATTTTGTAGATAATAAGGTTCATTGTTTTTAAAACCAATAACTAATTCTTTAGCACCTTTTTTTACAGTGATCTTTCCTTCCTTTCTGGAGCCTTGAATAAGATAGACTGTATCGTTCTTTTTTGTTTCTTTTAGTTTGCCGGCATTGTCGTATGTATAGCTAAACAGAAGAGTATCTTTTCTCAGGGAGTCAATTATCCGGAATGTGTCAGGATTGTCAAGTATCGTATAGGAAGATAAATACACAGTATCTTTTATTCTCAAATAAATACACCTGATTTTTCCATCATAAGCAGCCCAGGCCTCATTTTTATTTACTTTTCGATAGATAGCATTGCCAACCACAGGAGGATAGATAGCTTCATCGTAACTGGTATCGGTTTGTATAAGTCTCCGGTATAAATAATCATCACCATCGGGCTGTAGCCTCGATTCGTACTCATAATATTCGTTGAATATATTTACACCGGTACTATCATATTTTTTTATTCGGGTAGCATAATGCCGGTAATTTATTTTTCCATCCTCCGTATAAAAAAAAGGGTATTGGTAAACGGTCGCCGCTCCGTTTCTTTCTTTTACTCTTGTAGCCCGGTTAGTTACCGGGTCATACGTGATTTCCATAAATGTTGAATCAACATACCCGATGCGGTTCAGGTTATGGATTTTATCATAATGAAACCAGTATTCATTATTGCCTGCATCTTTGGAGTAGATTAAATTATCGTTATTGTCATATTTAAAAAATGCCTCTTTTTTGCCTGTACTATCGTTAAAAACTAACCGGGTAATTTTTCCAGAGGAATCTGTATTAATATCACAACGAAATTTATTGTCAACCAGAATGCCGGATAATAAGCTGTTAGTATAAAACAATTTCATCTGTGTTCTGGGTTCAATTATTTCACTTAACAGGCCGGATGCAATAAATATATACTGGTCATCCCAGCTTTGCAATGAATAATTTTTGCCATCCCATTCTATTACCTGGTTAACATTTCGCTTCCATGTTTTTTTATTAGTGGAAGGTTGTACCCAGGGAGCAACAATTTTTTTGTTTACAAGGTCAATATATCTGGTTATTCGTAAACCGGCATCACTTGCCAAAACCGCTTTTCTTTTTAGAATTTCAACAGGAGTATTACTAAGCCTTCCATTTTTTATTTCATGCTTAATTATTTCGTTCACCATATAGTACAAACCTTGTTGGTTAATGGCAGCCGTTTCAAAAAGATCTTCATTGCCGCCGCCCCACCAGCGAACAAAAAGATTACCATCGGGCAGGGCATACAACCGGCTTTCCATATAAGTACCCCAGCCATACCCAAACAGGCCTACAGATGTTGTTAATGAATTATAAGACCGTGTCATTTCTGTTTTTGATCCAGGAAATTCAATATCTGTATAAGACATATAAAAATTCCCGTTACGGTGATTAACCCCGGCACCAGCAAGCAGGCTGTATAATATTAATATGGAAAGGAAAATCCGTTTCATATTCCGGAAAATAGTTTTTTGAAATTTAACCGATATGTATTGAGGTCAGCAGTTTGAACAGAAAGCTTTATTTTTTTTGCGGTAGAAATATTGCCTGTCAGTTTCATAGCTATTGCTTCTATAGCCGGTTCTGTGTTTAATGATTCATCTAAATAGCGTTTGGCAAATAGTTCAACTTGTTTCGCATCATTTAGTTCAATAGCTAATAACAAAAGCCATTTTACGAGGATAGGATTACTGTAGGTTATTTTTTCTTCAGCCTGTTTTGTTTGTAAAAATGTTTTGCTCAATCCTGCTCCCGATTGGTAAGCAGTTCTTGCTATAGCTTCAATTAACAATTCATTGTTCGGATCAAGTGAAAGGAAATTATTTAACCAGCTCAATCTTGTTGCAATCGGAATTTTATAGGATTGTTCAATTACAGCATGGAAATATGATATAGTTCTGAACTGATCATTGTCTAAATCCGTTACTTGCTGAAGGTTGCGACGGCTGCTTTTATCATTTCCGTTTAACAAATGAACGTAGGCAAGAGAACTGAGGGCATTCAAATAAGAATTATCGATTGCTACACATTTTTCATAATATTTTATAGCATCAGCTAGTTTCCCGGTACGAAAATAAAAATTACCCAATTGATAGAACATTTTAGGTGATTGCAGATGCAATGGTATTTGTTGTAGCAAAACATTCTCCGCTGCAACTGTATCTCTTTTTTCCAATAATAAATCTGCCAGATCATTACTTACAAAAATGTCGTAGGGGTTCAACAGTAATGCCTTTTTAAAATAGTGAACAGCACTATCATGCTGATTAGTGTTTTTGAAGTAGTACCCAAGGTTGTAATACGAATCTGCGGTGCCACCGGAAGCCTCAATACCTTTCATAAAATAAGTAAGAGCAGCTACAGGTTGTTTCTCATCAATTAAAAAATAACCCAGCCCGGCATAGTAGTCTTCGTTGTAAGGATTTAATGCAATAGCTTTTTTATACAAACTGTCAATTGCGGTGGCTGATTTGGTTCCATCAGCATAATTGCGATAAAATTCAGCCAGCCAGTAATAATTCTCCGCCTCAAACGGCATTACCAGGATTGCTCTCTTTAATAATTCTTCTGCTTTTTCCCCATCAGTTTGCTGGTACAATTCGCTGCGGTTTCGCATCGAAGAGGAATAAGTAGGGTCAATAGAATCTGCTATGGCATAATATTTCTCTGCTTTCGCAAAAAGCCCTCTTTCTTTATAAATAAAAGCAAGATTTGAGTAGGAAATGGCCCAGTCCCTGTTAATTCGTTCTGTCCCATTTTGTTTTTTTAGTGCCAGCGATTTTTCAAAATAAAATTCGGCTTCCTTAATTCTTTCCATCTCTAAAAGGGAAACACCAATGTTATTATAGCTCCAGATATAGGTACTGTCTAATGCTAAAACAGAACGATGATAGTTTAATGCTTTTTCGTATTGGTAAACGGCATCATATAAATTGCCCAGTACATTTTTAGGATGATTCCAGGTTGGTATTATCGATTCAGCTTTTTTGGCATAATAAATTGCACTATCATATTTATGCTGGTATTGCATCAGGTAACTTAAAGCTACATAGATATATGCAGCCCTGTCTTCAAGCTTAATTGCCTTGCGTAATAGTTGTTCTGCGTCAGGATATTTTTCAAAGTTTTCGTAACGGATAAAGCTAAAAGCTTTATGAAAAGATTCCATTATCTGGATATTCTTTTTTCGGGGATCATTTGCAGGTAGCAGGCTATCAGCCAGTCCTGCATCAATGCCGGCTCTGTAATATATGGAAGCCGGGGGTAATTCACTTTTTCCTTTCAGGTATTCATTTAATACCAATTGGCTGCTTGTTTCCAATATTTCCGCCAAATGATTTTGTAAGCTCCACTTTAATTCTGCTGCTTTTGCTGATTTTAACTGGCTCAATCTTTTTATTACACCCAAACTGCTGGAATCTGTACCATACAATTTTTCTTGCGTCAGAAAATAGTTATAACGGTCAACATATTCTTGTAAAGCCGATAGATCAACAGTGTCTTCAACACCCGTACCACGACCAGCGAGATAGCCATCGTATTTTTTATTTCTAAAGAATGCAAGAGCTTTCGACTTATTATCAGGCGAAACTTCTGCAAGCAGTTGTTGTGCATTGGGTGCTGTCATCACCGGGTTTTGTTTTCCTTTTGTAGCTGCAGATACACGATTCTTTACCCAGCTGCTTAATTCATCCAGTGTTACTTTATTATCTGCTGGTTCATCTGCCAGTCCCATCATACCTTGTACGAGGTACCAGGTAAATAATCCATGGCCAACTGAATCTGCTTCATAGGAAAATTCATTTACCGCACAGCCGAGTAGTTTGGCAATTTTATCAAAACCCGCCATCATATTATCCTGTGCTTTTAATATTCCGTCCCTGTGTAAATTATAACCCGCATGGCAAGCATCCATGATGAGAGATACTTTTACTTTTTTATTGCTGGCGAGGCGGTTGGTATATAATTCAAGATCGCTGAGTTTTAGTGTACCCGCAGCACCATGATAGTTGCGGGAGTCGGATGCATCCCAGGCAAGAAAGAATGCTTCATCAAAATCTGCCACGGTTTGTACATCACCATGTCCGGCAAAATAAAGTACCAATTCATCACCTGCCACCAGCCATTTCATTAAATCAAGTATCGAATTATAAATTTTACCAGAAGTAGCTGCTGTATCGGGTAATAGAAAAACATTTTCTTTTGGAAAACCTCTTATGTCTGTTAGATAGCTGAAAAAAAGTGCTGCATCTTTGTTTGCATATTTTAAGTTGAGTTTGCTACTGCTGTAGTCAGAGATACCAACAATAAGCGCCGCCTTTCTTTTTCCTGAATCACCTTTTAGCGGTGAGCTTAATGAACTATTATACGGCTTAACAATAAGCCCTCTTTCCTGTGCCTGCAGGTTAGTGAACAGATAAAAAAACACTAAGAAAGATGCCCATTTACGCATAGGGAGACGGCGGTTTATTTAAGCTATAAATATACTAAACTATCCTACGGCAAGAGTAAAATACATTGTTGCTTTTACACTGAAAAGAAAAATGCTGCACAATAAAGTTGTAATAAATTTTCTAAGTATTTATACCCGGTATTGGGTATAAATGAATGATCAACGCAAGATGATATTGCAATAATATATTATTTAACTATAGCATCTTTTTTATGATTTTCCCCAATAACATCATTCCATAATCTGCCTCATCATCCCAGGGTCTTGCAAAACTGAGTCGGAAGCAATTATTATAATTATGACTCGCAGAAAATATTTTTCCAGGAACGATGGAGATATTATGCTTCATCGCTTCAACACGTAGCCTGAACGTATTGATCTTTTTATTTAATTGCACCCACAAAATGAAACCACCATGCGGTCTTGATACATTAGTGTCTTCGGGAAAATAATCAATAATGGCTTGCAGGTAACGAAGACATTGGGTATGCAAAGCCTTGCGAATATTTTTTAAATGATATTCATACCGGCCATGTTGCAGATAATCTGCAATAGCTGCTTGTGTAAGAGTAGGGGAGCTGATATTGTGAATTCGTTTTATTTGTTTGACCTGTTCCAAAAATTTTCCGGGAATAACCCAGCCAATCCGATACCCCGGTGCCAACGATTTACTTAAAGAGGAGCAATGCATCACCATTCCTTTTGTATCATAATATTTACAAGTGCGGGGACGGTTTTTTCCGAAATACAATTCGCCATATATATCATCTTCTATCAATGGAATATTGTCCTTCGTAATAATTTCAACCAGCTTTTTTTTATTTTCATCGGGCATACAACCTCCTAATGGATTGTTGAAGTTGGGAATTACCACACAAGCTTTAATAGGAAACTTTTTAATGGCCTGTTGCAAACTATCAATATCAAGACCTGTAACGGGTGAGGCCGGAATCTCTACTACCTTTAAGCCCATATTTTCTAACGACTGAAATATACCAAAGTAGTTGGGTGATTCTACAGCAACCGTATCTCCCGGTTTTGTAATTGCTTTTATACAAAGTGTAATGGCTTCCAGGCAACCACCTGTTATTACCACATCATCTGCTTTTACTTTTCCTCCCCAGTTAAAAGATAAACGGGCCACTTGTTTTCTTAATTCAAGATTGCCTTGTGTATGTTCATAGCTAATGCAGGAGTCTTTACTATTCCGCAACGCCTGTAGTACCGACTTATTGATTTTTGCAGTTGGTAGTAAGGATGCATCAGGTGCAGCCAGGGCAAAGTTGATTACTTTATCATTATGTGAGGCAATATCAGAATAGATAGAAGCGATCATTTCCTTTACACTTATATCATGTGATAAAGGGCTAGGTTGATTCATTTTCGGTAAATCAGGAAAGCGGTGCTGATTGAACCGAACATAGTAACCAGACTTGGGTCTTGATTCAATTAACCCTTTTCCTTCTAAATGATAATAGGCCTGGAAGGCGGTGCCCATACTAATACCATATTCATCACTCAATACTCTTACGGAAGGAAGTTTATCGCCAATCCGCAATACATCTTCGCTTATCATTTTTTCAAGACCGTCAGCAACTTGCAAATAAAGATGGTCCTCTGTTGTAAAATTTTCTTTACGCATAAAAAAAGTATGAAATACAAAGTAAGAAGTACGAGGAAATCTTCGAAGTAAGGAATTCGTACATCTTACTTCATACCTCGTACTTGAATCTGATCTAGTCAAAATTACAATAACTGAATCTGTTTTAATTGCATAAATAGTAAAATATTTGCAGTGTCAGATTAAAAATTAATCATACCATGGGTAAAATCACCATTGTTGACTACAGGAAAGAACATCAACCTTATTTTGAAAAATTTAACCGTCAATGGATAGAAGAATTATTTGAGATGGAGCCGGTAGATGAATGGGTATTGACCAATCCTGATAAAGCAATTCTGGAACCCGGTGGTGCTATTTTGATGGCACTTTATGATGGAATTCCGGCCGGTACTGTAGGATTAAGAAAATTTGATAATGAAACTTTCGAATTTACAAAAATGGCTGTAGATGTAAATTTTCGCCGCAAAGGAATTGCAGAAGCCATTAGTTATGCAAGCTTTAAAAAGGCTAAAGAATTGGGAGCAAAGAAAGTAATTCTGTACTCCAATAAAAAAAATGCACATGCCATTAAGCTGTATGAGAAAATTGGTTTTCAACATGTGGAAGTGGAGGCAGGTGTTTATAAAAGAGCCAACGTAAAAATGATAATTGATATTGAACCTGCCGTCGAGGCTGCCAATAATTACGGACAACTATTCTTTCATGAAACCAACAATTAGCTATATGGAATTACTTACTGAGATCCCCGTTAAAAGAGTGCATCGCTCCACAATTACCGAAGTTGATTTTAATAATCTGGAGTTTGGAAAATACACTTCCGACCATATGTTGCTATGCGATTATAACAAAGGTGAATGGCAACAGCCTATGATATTGCCATTTGCCAATTTATCCTTAAGCCCCAGTACATTGGCGTTACATTACGGACAAACTGTATTTGAAGGAATGAAAGCATTTCGTATGGATGATGGACGTATCAATATATTTCGCATTGATAAGCATTACGATCGTTTTGTAAAATCCCTCGACCGGTTATGTATGGCTGCACCGTCTAAAGAAATGTTCACCGAAGGCTTATTAAAACTGGTCGATACAGATAAAGCATGGGTGCCAAAACAAAAAGGAGCAGCCTTATACCTCCGTCCTTTTGTATATGCCAGTGAAGAAAGGTTTGGCGTTAAAATTTCGGATCAGTATCGGTTTATCATTTTTAGTGGCCCTGTACCGGAACTCTATGCTAACCCGATAAAAGTAAAAGTAGAAACCAATTACATACGAGCCGCCAAAGGAGGAACTGGTTTCGCAAAATGCGGGGGTAATTATGGCGGAGCATACTTTCCAACTAAATTGGCAAGAGAGCAGGGGTACGAGCAGGTGTTATGGACGGATGGAAAAGAAAATAAATTTATTGAAGAATCAGGAATGATGAATGTGATGTTTGTTATTGATGATACATTAGTCACACCACCCTTATCAGATTCTATATTAGATGGAGTAACAAGAGATTCATTGTTAACACTGGCAAATGATATGGGTTATAAAACAGAAGAAAGACCCGTTGCAGTGGAAGAATTAGCCATAGCATTTCGCAACAAAACCATTACAGAAGCATTTGGTGCTGGCACCGCAGCAGTGGTAGCACCTATTCAAACAATTAATATAAACGGAATAGACTATCAATTGCCCGGGTATAATAAAGAAAGCCTGTTGAATAAACTAAAAACAAAATTAGAAAATATTCGCACTGGTATAGAAGCGGACGTACATGAATGGAATTATATAGTTTAAACATAAAGCTATGGGTTAGTAAAGGCCGGTTATTATAGCCGGCTTTTTTTGTTGCCACTTTGCTTGTCGATTTTATAGGCCTGTTAAAGGCATATGAGCTTTTGTTTCTGTAAATTCGTTTTCAAACGAACGAATGAAGACAATAATCATAACCGGTGCTTCCGGCAACATGGGGCAGGCAATAGTAAAAAAATTTATGGCAGAAGGCTATATGGTTGTATCTACATTAGCTCCAAACGATCCAACCGGCATTGCTATACAAGGAAAAAATCTTGAAACAGCAATAGTTGATTTAGTCAATGAAGAAGAGGCAAGGCACTTTGTAGAGTTTGCAGCAGTAAAACATGGAAACATTGACGCCGCTGTATTAACAGTAGGAGGGTTTGCCATGGGCAAAATTGCCGATACCAAAACGACAGATATATTGAAACAATACAAATTAAATTTTGAAACCGCTTACAATGTTGCTAGACCTGTTTTTTTACAAATGATGCAGCAAAGCTATGGCCGCATATTTTTAATTGGCTCCCGGCCGGGGCTTGATATGAAAAACAGCAATGGCATGGTAGCTTATGGCTTAAGCAAATCATTGCTGTTTCGCCTGGCAGAACTAATGAACGAAGAAGCCAAAGCAACAAATATTGTTACAAGTGTTGTAGTGCCCTCTACTATTGATACGCCACAAAACAGGAAGTCAATGCCCGATGCAGATTTTAATAAATGGATAAAACCAGAAGCCATAGCATCCGCTATATTTTTTCATTGTACAGAAGAGGCTGCTTCATTGCGGGAACCGGTGCTAAAGATATATGGCAACTCCTAAGGTACATAGTTGACAATTTTACACAGTTTGTAGAAATGTAGTCATATTGGAGTCATCTTTTTGCTGTCTCTTAATGTTTAAAGTCTTTTACTTGTTTTGGCAAGACTTTTGCAAAACCCCATTAAACAAATTACTATTTATGAAAACTAAGATCATTGCAGTTCTTTTGCTTTCTTTTATTACTTTTTCAGCCCAGTCGCAAATATTAAGAGCAGGTGTTAACCTCGCTAATGTAAGTATTACAGATGATGGCGATATTGATGAAAATAAAACTCTTACCAGTTTCCAGGTAGGCTTTATCGGTAATATTAAAATTTTGCCCTTCCTGTATTTTCAACCCGGCGTATTATTTACCGGCAAAGGTTCTAAAACAGAAGATGGAGCCACTACCGATCCTACTTATTACAGAGCTACCACCAATCCATTGTATGTAGAAATACCGGCCAACTTTGTATTAAAAACACCTGGCCCAATTAAATTCTTTGCAGGTGCAGGGCCTTATATAGCTATTGGTGTAGCAGGAAAAAACAGGGTAGATGGAAAATTAGCCGGCATTGCTTTTAGCAGCGAAAGAAATATTGAATTTTCAGATGACGATCCCTCCACATTAGATTACGAAGAAGGTGCTGGTTTTGGTATTATGAAACGGTTTGATTATGGTTTAGGAGCCACAGCAGGAGTTGAAACAAAAAACATTGTATTATCCCTCAATTATGGTTTAGGGTTAGCCAAACTACAAAGCGGCAGCAACAGCTCTGCAAATGATAATAATAAACACCGTGTATTGAGCTTAACGGTAGGTATTAAGTTATAATAGAAAATAGAATAATTAAAATTATATCGTCCCGGTTGCTATAGGCAGCCGGGACTTTTTTTATTTTCTATCTCCCTTTTCTCCGCTGTATATTCCACACTTTCTATCCTTTGTAGTAAAACAGGCAATTCAGTATCTTGCACCGCAATAGCAAACACAAGTATGCGGTATTTAAAATGGATAGGCCTTGCAGCAGCAGTAGTATTAATTGTATCCTGTTTTACACCCTGGGTAATTATTGAGTCAAAAAACATTACTGTAACTGGGGTTGATGCCACGGGCACCAACTTTGGTAAACCCGGTTATTTTCATATACTATTATCTGCCTTCTTTATTGTGTGCACCATCATTCAGCGGGTCTGGGCCAAGCGGTTAAATTTAATGGTCACTGCTTTAAACACCGGCTGGGCACTCCGCAATTTTTTTGTCATCTCCACCTGCCAGGGCGGGGAGTGTCCGGAAAAACAGATCGGCCTCTATCTCGTCATGCTTTCCTCCCTGCTGCTTTTATTATCCTCCCTATTTCCGGATATGAAGTTGCCACAAACGCAAAAAACAACGTAGAAAATAATTTTGCAGCCAGCGTCCCGTTCTTTGGGCATCCCGGTTGCGTCGCACTCTTCAGGGTTCTGTTCGCTACTGAGCTGGTCGAAGTATCAGC
>CAZXMP010000073.1:0-18650 GCA_964641575.1 uncultured Chitinophaga sp.
TTTAGCCGGGATTATTAACTCTTCTTGTATTGGTTTTGCAGGTGCTGGTAATTCTTCTACTTCATCAAAATCATGTTGATGAAGAATTTCGTTTAATATTTCTTTTTCAGCAAAAGGTTGTTGTTCTACAAATGGTTCTTCTTCTTTTTCAATTACTTTAAAATCATGCAGTGGTTGTTCATCCGCGAAGTTGATCACCATTGGCATTTCTTCCTTTACCGTATTTGATTTTGTATCGGTAGCTGTAGTATTATTGTATAGATCGTTTATTGTTTGCGCACCAGTAACAGGAATTGGCACCAACGACTCTTCTTCTATCTCTTTATCCAAAACAGCAGCTTGCTTTTTCTGTGGCAGGTTAAAGGCAGGGTTAAATTGCCAGATACAATATCCAAATAATAAGAGTAAGAGTACAGCTCCTGTACCAAAGGTGCCTAATGTACCCACCAATTTGGCACTTATCATTTCGCCTACACCACCACCAAAAGATTGAAAACTACTGTCGGCAAAAAGAAATGCCAGTGAAACAGACAGTACCAATAAACCAACTGTTACATATTTAAGATTTCTCCAGATTGAAAACACACGGCGGCGGAATAAGAGGTTCACTCCCACTACAAAAAAGAATGTGCAAATAAGAAAAGAGGCAATACCAAATGCCTTCACCATAAAGAAATAAGAGATTACAGCGCCGAAACGGCCAAGCAGGTTTGAAACTTCTTTATCATTATCCAACAAAGCAGAAAAGCCTTGTTGAGCGATTGCCTGGTCTTCTTTCCAGGTAAACAAGTAAGAAGTAAATGATATGAATAAGAAAATGGAAAGCAATAGCGAGATAGCTCCAATAATTTTCCAGGTCCGTTCATCACGGGCCAATGCTTTCCAGTCTATGGTTTCTTCCTTTTCTGCTTTGAAAGCCTTTGCTTCGGATCTGGCAGGTTTTTTCTCAGGACTGGTCTTCGGTTTCTTTTTCAGCTTATTAGCCATGGCAGCAAAGATAAATAGTTTACTGCCAAAATATTACCGGAAAGTGGTATGTCTTCTGCTGGCAAAAGCAAAAACCATATATTACATTTGAAAGTCAAGCCAACACCTTTTCATGAGGAAATTAAACTCCCTGCAAATACTGACTGCTATTGCTTGTATGCTGCTATTGAATATATTTAATGCAGCAGCACAAGATAGTTTGCCCGGCAAATACACTGACATTAGCAAAGTTTTTTTTGAACAACGCTTCGAAAAAACTATCAGCAGCACCTATATTAATTCCAAATATCTACGTTCCGTGTATCCATCACTTCGATTTATTTCAGGCCTTAAACATAAGGGTACAATACCTAATGATTTTGTTACAAAGAAAGTAATATTAAAATTTAATATTACTAATAGTGCTGACACCGCGAAAAGTATTTATTTTTTTCCGGGGTTTTATTTCCAGAATATTAATCTTTACCGCATTGAGAATAACACCTTAAAAATTGTCCCTTCTATATTACCCCGTATTACAGACAGTATTGGATACCGCCTCATTAGTTTGGCCGCTAAAGATTCTGCCACATACCTTGCCGAACTAAGTTTTGTAAAAACATATAATAACGTAATAAAACCCCGCTTTATTAATGTTGGCTATTTACCAGCCTTTATTGCAGAAGTTCGGAGTAATTACAATCGTATAAACCTTATTACCTATGTTTTTTGTGGTCTGATGCTGATGATGATTCTTTTCTCCATTGCCAATTTTCTACAGGGCGCAAATCCTGAATTTCTTTACTATTCCGGTTATGCACTTTTCCTTGGAGGTATGTTATTTACCCAAGCTGTCTTCAGTTTTCGCACTACCCAACTAAGTTTTTTTTTGGAAGGTTATTTAGACTTTATTATGCAAGGCTTGGGCATAATGTTCTATATGCTCTTTATGCGCCAGTTCCTGGATACAAAAAATAAGCACCCTTTTCTGTACAAGCTTTATAATGCAGGTATTATACTTATAGCTGTAGCCTTACTTTCCTACACACTCTCTTTTTACTTTAGTAACAATTATAATCTTGTAAACCTTATTGAAAATAGTACAAAGATTTCTTTATTACTGATGACGATAATCTTTCTGGTGTATAGTTTCAGGCATTGGAAAGATAAATTGCTGCGCTATCTGTTTTGGGGTAACCTCTGCCTGTTCGTATTTGCAATGGTCTCCCAGCTAGCAATATTAATGAGTTCTTTCTTCAAGACATTGCCCGGTGTATTTAGCTCATCCATTATTTATTATGAAATAGGATTACTACTGGAACTTATATTATTCCTGGCCGGCCTAAACCATAAAAACCGAAAGCAACTTATTGCACAAACAAAGGAACGGGAAACACTGAAGGCGCAAAACCTGTTACAGGAGTATGAAAAAGAATTAGCTGTATACAAGGCACAACAGGAAGAAAGGGAACGTATATCAGCCGATATGCATGATGAATTGGGTGCTGGTATGACAGCCATCCGGTTGATGAGTGAAATTGCCCGTAATAAGATGAAAGAAAATACACCTGTAGAAATTAATAAAATATCCGCCTCTGCTGATGATGTGCTGAATAAGATGAATGCCATTATCTGGAGTATGAACAGTGGCAACGACACATTAGACAACCTGATTTCCTATATCCGTTCTTATTCACTGGAGTATTTTGATAATACACCGATAGAATGTGATGTTAATGTTCCTGAACAAATTCCGGAGATTGTATTGGCCGGAGATAAAAGACGCAATATATTTTTATCGGTAAAGGAGACATTGAACAATTCATTAAAACACTCAGGTGCTTCGCTGATTACAATTGATATAAAAGCTAATCATACGCTGCAAATTACAATTGCTGATAACGGAAAAGGAATAGACATGCAAAATCTGCGGCAATTTGGCAATGGACTAAGAAATATTACCAGAAGAATGGAAAGTATTGGTGGCACCTGCACTATTGAAAATAAAAATGGAACAATTACCACTTTTACTTTGCCCATCTAAACTACTTCTTCTTTACTGCTGCTAACAATAACAACAACCACCCTACAAAAAGAACAATCCTCCAACCGGAGTTATGGGGCCTGCAAATCGTACAGCATCACTTTCCTGAATTTTTAAAAATGTAAGCAGGTATAATGACCCGGAAAATAAAATGACACCAGTAATAAAACAATTAGCTGCTAACCTTGCTTTGTCGGCTGGCAACTTATCAAAGGCCAAAGCCAGAAATAATAGAACAATAGCATGATATATCTGGTATTGTACCCCTGTTCGAAAGCCCTGTACTATTTTCTCGTCTGTTGTAACCTTCTCCAGTCCATGTGCACCAAAGGCACCCAATGCGACTGCAAGTCCGCCAAAAATTGCCGCAATAGCCAGGTAATTTTTATGCATGAAATATTTTATTGATTAAGCCATCCAATTGTACCGGTTCTTCATCCACCGTTACATCAGCCTGCTCATAATAAATTTTTCTATCGGAGAATTTTTTAGCTATGAAATTTCTCAATTGTTCGTCAGATAAATCTTTAATTAATGGTCTTTTATCTTTTTCTGACAACAAGCGTTGAAACAAAACTTCCAGCGGTGCATTGATCCAAACGCTGGTACCGGATAGATTCATATACTCAATATTATTAAAATAGCAAGGTGAGCCGCCGCCGCAGGCCATTACAAAACTATCATGACTTTCCGTAATGATGTGCAACACATCTTTCTCCATCAACCGAAACTGCTCCTCTCCTTCTGTGGCAAATATTTCTACCACCGACTTACCGGCATGCTCCGTCACCTGTTCATCCAGGTCGAAAAAACGGATGCCCAGTTTTTCACTTAGCAAGCGGCCCCAATGTGTTTTGCCGGAACCCATGAAGCCAATTAAGAATATCTTCATTGTACTTATTGTCAGAAAGACGGAAAGGCCAAAGGGTCCGAAAGACGATTCATTAATCGGAAATATTCTTCCCGACTTTCGGACTTACTGACTCCCGACTTATTTAAAAGCATTCAACCCTGTCACATCCATTCCTGTAATCAATAAATGAATATCATGAGTTCCTTCGTAAGTAATTACACTTTCCAGGTTCATCATGTGGCGCATAACAGGATATTCACCAGTGATGCCCATGCCCCCGAGCATTTGTCTCGCATCACGGCAGATATTCGTTGCTACTTCACAAGCATTTCTTTTTGCCATGCTTACTTGTTGCGGTGTAACTTTTCCTTCGTTCATTAAAACACCTAAACGCCAGTTCAATAATTGTGCCTTGGTAATTTCAGTTACCATTTCGGCCAATTTCTTTTGTTGCAATTGAAAGCCACCAATGGGTCTACCAAATTGCTCTCTTTCTTGAGAATAGCGCAATGCGGTATCATAACAATCCATAGCTGCACCAATAGCACCCCACGCAATTCCGTAACGGGCTTTTGTTAAACAACCTAACGGGCCCTTCAATCCTTTTACATTCGGGAAAATATTTTCTTTCGGAACTTTTACATTGTCAAAAACTAATTCGCCGGTAGCAGATGCTCTTAAACTCCATTTTCCATGCGTAGTAGGTGTAGTAAACCCTTCCATTCCTCTTTCTACAATTAAACCTTGTATTTCACCTGCTTCATTTTTGGCCCATACTACGGCCACTTGCGAAAACGGTGCATTGCTGATCCACATTTTTGCACCGTTCAATATTATATGGTCGCCGGCATCTTTAATATTTGTCAGCATGCTCGATGGATCACTGCCGTGATTTGGTTCTGTCAATCCAAAACATCCGAGCCACTCACCACTTGCCAGTTTTGGTAAATATTTATTACGTTGTTCTTCGCTTCCATATTGGTAAATGGGAAACATGACCAATGAGCCCTGCACCGATGCAGTAGAACGAACACCGCTATCGCCTCTTTCCAGTTCCTGCATCATTAAACCGTAGGAAATATAATCCAGTCCGCCGCCACCGTATTGAGTTGGAACAGTGGGACCAAAACAACCCAGGTCACCCAACTGCTTTACTATCTGTTGAGGAAATTCTGCTCTTTGTGCATAATCTTCTATAATCGGAGAAATTTCTTTCTTTACATAACTGCGAACAGACTCACGGATGAGCTTATGTTCTTCTGTCAATAATTCGTCTACTCCAAAATAATCAGGGCTTTGAAAATTGTCTGTACGGGCCGCCATATTGCAATCATTTTTTGTTGCCGCAAAGGTATTAGAAAGTTTGTAGTTTATGGTTCATAGTTTATAGTATTTGACCAGCTTATTATCACAGATGAGCTTCGTTGCGACGCTCCGTTCAGGGTTCTGTCCGCTATTCAGCTTTTTATTTCTACGTTCTTAAAACCTGCACTTACCTTTTATATAAAAATTTCTCCGATTGTACTAGAAATATAAAAAAAAGGGGGCACCGCAACTTGCCGTGCAACAAACTACGAGAACTTGCGTACTTACTCTAAAGCCAACTGATTGGAACTTACAGCGCCTTTGTATTATGATGAACTGGTTGCAAAATGCAAACAAGGTGATGCGCAAAGCTATAATGCTTTGTACAGACGGTATGCAACGGCTATGTTCAACACCAGTTTAAGGATCGTAAATAATAGTGCCGATGCCGAGGATGTATTGCAGGAAGCTTTCGTAGCGGCTTTCAGGCTTGATAATTTTGATTACTCCTCCACATTTGGAGCCTGGTTAAAAAGAATTGTTATCAACAAATCAATAGATGTATTGCGCCGCCGCAAGTTCACAGTTATTGATATTGATAATGCATCAGTTGATGGAATACAGGATGATGAATTACCAGATGAAGAAAATATAAAACTGAAAGTAGACGAGATAAAGCAAGCAATTATAAAATTACCCAGCGGCTATCGTACTGTGCTAAGCCTTTTTCTTTTTGAAGATTATAGCTACAGTGAAATTGCGACTACGCTGAACATAACAGAATCAACTGTTCGTACCCAATACCACCGGGCACGGCAAAAATTACTACACACACTGAAAAACGGAGGTAAAGATGAGTGACCAACTAAAAGATTTTATCGATAAGAACAGGCAAGCATTTGATGCTAACGAACCTGATCCGCAACTTTTCAAACGCATCCATAAAGAGATGACGGGAAATGGTAAGACGACAAAATTGTTTCCTAAGCCATTCCGTTTTGCCGCAGCAGCAGTAGTGCTGATTGTAGTTACCGGAACTGTTTACACGATAGTGAACAAAAAGAAAAACGGCGGTGATTCCGTTGTAAAGACTACGCAACCTGTAGTTGAGGAAGCTACTTTAATTGGCGACCCGGCTTTTGCAAAACAGATTGTTTATTTCCAGGAAATTATAGGTCTTCAACAATCTGAGTTAAGAAAATTGGAAAAAGAATACCCACAATTATATAAACAGTTCGTAAATGATATCACCGAACTCGATAGCTCTTATCAATCTCTAAAAACAAATCTGCCAACCAATCCTAACCGGGAGATGTTGCTGGAAGCCATGATTCAGAATTTGCAACTGCAGAGTGAATTACTGAACAGGCAATTGCTAATCATTAAAGAAATAAAACAAAAAAGTAAAAGCCATGAAAAAAATACTATTTAGTGTAGCTTTCTTAATTACCGGCCTGCTATACATTAACTGTGTAGTAGCACAGGAAAAAGAAAAAGAGAAAAAGACTTATACAGAACCTAAGTTCAAAAAAACAAAGTCATACTCAAAATCATATTCATTAAGCAGTAGCGATAAAGTAAGCCTCTCTAACCAGTTTGGTGAAATGAAAATTGTTACCTGGGATAAAAATGAAGTAAAAGTGGATGCTACAATTACCGGGAAGTCGGATGATGAAGCAAGAGCACAGCAAATACTGGATAAGATTTCGATTACAGATAATAAAGAAGGCGGCACAGCTTCCTTTAAAACAAAATTTGCTGACGACAAAAACGATAACAAAAAAACCTGGAGCAAAGGCGAACACCGTAACGAAGGCATGCAGATCGACTACCTTGTTTATCTTCCATCGGGCAATGCTATGAATGCAGAGAACCAATTTGGCAAAATGATTGTTCCTGATTTTCGTGGCGAAGCAACATTGGAAAGCAAATTTGGTTCATTAACAGCAGGAAAGATCAGCAATGCAAAATCAGTTACTGTTGAGTTTGGTAAAGCAGATATTGAACATATCAACGGCGGCAAACTCACTATTAAATTTTCTGAGGGAACTGTAAATAAATTAAGTGGTGATATTAAAGCAAACATTGAGTTTTCGCAAGCAAAACTGGTAATTGATAACGATGTAAAAAGCTTCGATCTTCATAATTCTTACGCTACGGTTTATCTTGATCTGAGTAAAAGTTTGTCTGCTACTTACGACATTCATACTTCGCATGGCAGTTTTTCAAACAAATCAGACTTTACCATCAAATCTCAAAACGAAGAACGCAGTGGTTACGGACCAAAATTCAATTATCGCTATACCGGCACTTCAGGAAGTGGTACGCTTAAAATAAAAGCAAATAGCAGCTTCGGCGAAATTGTTGCGGGGCATAATTTGCAAGTCGACTTAACCAAGAAAAAGAAAGCTAAGAACACAAGAACGATCTAACAGTAAAGCCATGAAAAAAAGGATGGTTCATAATGAACCATCCTTTTTTATTGGGAGAAAACAATTTTAATTGAGATAACTACTCATTTCTTCCTGGTATTCTTTTGCTACTTTTCTTGCAACCTCTGCAAAATCTTCCCCGCCTGATGCATAAATAATAGCACGGCTTGCATTCACTAAAATGCCGCAATCGCTATTCATGGCCTTTTCAGATATTTCTTTTAGGCTTCCGCCTTGTGCACCAACTCCGGGAACGAGATAGAAATGCTCTGGAGTAATCTCTCTGATATTGATAAATGATTCGGCTTGTGTGGCTCCCACTACAAACATCAGATTTTCAGGAGTACCCCAGGTAGAAACTGTTTGTAAAACCATTTCATACAATAAACCATCACCCGTTTGCTTCAGTTCAAAATCATTGGCGCCTTTATTACTTGTTAATCCTAATACAATTGCCCATTTACCTTCATATTGTAAAAAAGGTTTCACACTATCCTCCCCCATATAGGGAGCCACGGTTACTGAATCAAAAGGCATTACCTCAAAGAAAGCTTTCGCATATTGATCGGATGTATTGCCGATGTCGCCACGTTTAGCATCAGCAATTTTAAAATGCTCATCACCGATATAATGAACGGTTTTCTCCATCGCTTCCCATCCTTTTAAACCTAATGCTTCGTAGAATGCAGTGTTGATTTTATAACCAACACATAGATCTTTCGTAGCATCAATAATAGCTTTGTTGAAAGCAAAGATTGGATCAGCTTCCGTTAAAAGATACTTGGGAATTTTTGTAATGTCGGTATCTAAACCAACGACGAGATAGGATTTCTTTTTTTGTATTTGCTCGATAAGTTGTTGGCGGGTCATAATTAAGGCGAAGATAATACGGAACGCTGATTTTTATGATTATTAAGATTTACTCTGTAAAATCCAAATTAATCATCAGCATCATAATTATCTGCGTTCCAATTTCTCTAATATTATTTTTTCAACATCCTCACTCTCCCACTTCCCTTCGATTCCTTCCATCTTCATCACTCCCTGCATTATTGCTTCTTGCCTCTGCCCTCTTTGCAAAGCTTCACTGTAGCGGATATGCGGACTGAAAGTAACCTGTGAGTAAGCCGGTATCCATTTGTCAGGGTATTTTTCATGCAATCTTGCTTCTATCTTTTTTTGCAGCAAGAATTTAGGGTCGGCGGTTCTGTCCCGCATTTCAGTAAAGTTATTTACGGCGAGATCAGCAATCGCATCGGCGTCTGGCTTACGTAATGTTTGGTATTCTTTCAGTATGGCTTTCCAATCATCACCATTTTTTTCAATTAACTCATCCAATATCCTGCAATCTTCAAAACCGCAGTTCATTCCTTGCCCGAAGAAGGGAACGATGGCATGCGCCGCATCACCTATCAACGCAAACTTGTCTTCTCTTACCCAAGGGAAACATTTTACTGTCACCAACGAAGAAGTGGGATTATTGAAAAATTCGTTTACATAATCGGGCATCAGCTTCACCGCATCAGGGAATGTTGTCGAAAAAAATGTTTTTACCTTTTCTTCAGTATCTAATTTAGAAAATGATGCTTCGCCTTCAAATGGGAAAAACAAAGTACAGGTAAAACTTTTATCCAAATTGGGTAAAGCAATCAACATGTAATCTTTTCGGGGCCAGATATGCAAAGCGTTTACGTCCATGGCAAATTCGCCTTCAGCATTTGGCGGGATAGTTAATTCCTTATACCCACAATCAATATAGTATTGCTGATAATCGAACTTATCATGCTGCAATTGGTGCTGCATTCTTGCTGCAGAAAAAGCTCCATCAGCACCGAATACAATATCTGCTTTGGAAGATGGATGTTGCTTGCCCGCTGTATTTTCAAATTCAATTACATCTTTATCCCAATCCAGTGTAGTGCATTTTTCGTTGAAGAAAATCTGAACTCCGTTTTCTTCTGAAATATCCATTAATCTTTTATTCAGCTCACTTCTCGACACAGAATTGATAAACTGTCCTTCTTTTCCATAGGGTTGAAAAGCAGTTGTTCCATCTAAATTGTGAATGAAACGACCATGCATGGGGATAGATATCTTTTTTATTTCTTCTGCCAGGCATACTTTTTCTAATGCCAGTAAACCCCTGTCACTTAATGCGAGGTTAATTGAACGTCCGGCTGCAATTTTTTCTTTGCGCATATCGCTGCGGCGTTCATATACTCTTACCTTGTGTCCTCTTTTTGCTAAATAGATTGACAGCAATGAGCCAACAAGGCCAGCACCGACGATTGTAATTTCTTTCTTCATAATAAACGGGAACGCAGATTTTTATGATGGTGATGATTGATTATGATTTTACAGCAAATCTTAATAATCATAACAATCTGCGTTCTATTTAACTATTGATTGAATAATTTTTCCAAATCTATAAATATCCTCAAACGAATTATACAACGGCACCGGAGCAATTCGAATCACATTCGGCTCTCTCCAATCAGCAATCACTCCCTGCTTTGTCAATTCATTAAATATTTCTTTTCCATTTTTCAACATCAACATTGAAACCTGGCAGCCTCTTTCCCTTTCTTCTCTTGGCGTAATTATCTCTATATTTTTTTCAGGTGCTTTCGAATTACAATCATCAATAATGAATAATAAATAATCAAACAACTTCTTTCTCTTGGCATGAAGCCTCTCCATTCCTGCTTCTTCAAAAATATCCAGTGATGCTTTGTGTGCCGCCATGCTTAATACCGGTGCATTGCTCAACTGCCAACCTTCTGCTGTGGGTATCGGGTCAAACCCTTTTTGCATTTTAAATCTAGTTTCTTTATTATTTCCCCACCAACCGGCAAATCTTGGCAAGTCAGTATTCGTCACATGCTTTTCATTGATATAAACTCCTGCCACAGCACCGGGGCCGCTGTTCAAATACTTATAGGAACACCAGCAGGCAAAGTCAACAACCCAATCATGCAATTGCAATTCCACATTCCCGGCGGCATGGGCTAAATCAAAACCTGCATAAGCACCAACTGCATGAGCTGCTTCTGTTATGGCTTTCATATCAAACAACTGCCCTGTATAATAGTTTACGCCTCCGAATAAAACAACGGCAGTTGAATCACCATGCTCTTTAATCGTTGCCAGAATATCTTCTGTCCGCAATGTATGCTCACCTTCTCTCGGTGAGACCTCTATCACCGCATCAGCAGGATCAAAACCATGAAACTTAGCTTGTGTTTCAAAAGCATACTGGTCAGAAGGAAATGCTTTGGCTTCGCAAATGATTTTGTACCGCTGCTTTGTTGGACGGTAAAAACTAACCATCAGTAAATGCAGATTCACAGTCAGTTGATTCATCACCACTACTTCATTTTCTTTGCATCCAACGATCTTTGACAATTGCGTTGGGAAAATCTCATGATAAGGCATCCAGGGGTTCTTTGCGTGGAAATGTCCTTCTACTCCAAGCCTTGCCCAATCATCTAATTCCTGTTGCACATATTGCGAAGTTGTTTTGGCTTGCAAGCCGAGTGAGTTGCCTGTCAGATACACACAATCCTTTCCTTCATGTTGAGGGATGAAGAATTTTTGGCGAAAACTTTTTAAAGAATCCTTGTTGTCTAACTCTCTTGCAAACTCAATTGTATTTTGAAAACTCATGTTAATCTATTGTGGCAATAACTTTTAATTCAATGGCAATCGGTGTAGGTAAGCTTTTCACTTCGACAGTTGTCCTGCATGCCTGCACCGAAGTAAAATACTCCGCATATATTTTATTATAAATAGGGAAATCGGTCTTCATGTTTGTCAGGAATACAGTTACATCAACTATTTTATCCCAACTGCTGCCGCTTGCTTCCAATACTACTTTTACATTGGCGAAAACAGAATGACATTCTGCTTCAATTTCATACTTTACAATATTTCCTTCTGCATCTAATTCTAAACCGGGGATAGAATTGTCTTTTGGGTTTCTTGGGCCGATACCAGAAAGAAAAAGCAGGTTGCCTACCTTCCTGGCATGTGGATATGCACCGAGTGGTTTTGATGCATTATCAGTTTTTATTACTTCACTCATTTTTTTTCTTTAAAGTATGAAATTCCTCATCCAGATACATCCCTACATTATATGTCAACTTCCAACCTTTATTTTTTAGCATTAGATATTGACATTCATCATCAGCACCTGTCGCATCTGTTGAAAACTCTAATCCATAAACAACAGCATCGTCAATATAAAAAACAATATGACCAGTGGGTTTACAGGTCATCGATGTTTCTTTGCCATCCAATACTTTTTCTATGTCTATCATTAAATTTTTGAGTATCCCAATAGTTCTCAAAGTATCTCCATTATTGTAATAGGCAATCTCAACCTTATTAGCCTTTATAAATTGACTATTCTCTCTTGAAGAGCAAGAGAAAATAAAAAGGGTAAAAATTAATAATAATCTCATACTACAACTGGATACAAACATTTTTCGCCTCTGTAAAAAATCTTAACGCTTCCCAACCACCTTCTCTTCCCACACCGCTATTCTTCAACCCACCAAATGGTGTTCTTAAATCACGGAGCAACCAGCAATTAATCCAGATGATGCCACTTTCAACTTTTGCGGCTACACGGTTAGCTCTAGAAATATCTTTTGTCCAGATACTGGCGGCTAACCCGTATTGTGTAGCGTTTGCCAATTGCAAAGCTTCTTCCACTGTTTTAAAAGATTGAATGGTTACAACAGGTCCAAATATTTCCTCCTGGTTGGTTTGACAGTCTTGATTCAAGCCTTCAATAATAGTTGGTTGAATAAAATAGCCATTTGCACACCTGCCTTCTACTTTTACTGCATTGCCGCCACATAAAATTTTCCCCCCTTCCTGTTTGGCTATTTCTATGCAACGCAATATTTTTTCATAATGAACTTTGCTAACTATAGCCCCTTGTTTAGATTCTCCCAATAACGGGTCACCGACAGTTAACTTTTTTGTCCAGGCTACAAAATCTGTTTTAAATTTTTCATACACTGATTCCTCTATGAGTATACGGCTGCCGCATAAACAAATTTGCCCCTGGTTGCCGAAAGAAGAACGGATAGTATTGAATAACATTTTCTCCCACTCACAATCAGCAAAAATGATATTGGGGTTTTTGCCACCGAGTTCTAATGACAGCTTTTTGAACTTTGGTGCAGCGATACTTGCTATTCTTTCGCCAGCTTTTGTACTGCCCGTAAAGGAAATGGCTTTTATAGCAGGATGAGAAACAATAGCTTCACCAACATTGGGGCCAGTGCCGTGTAAAATATTTAATACACCATCAGGCAGCCCAGCTTCTTTACAGATTTTTGCCAGTAAGTAAGCGGTAACAGGAGTTACTTCGCTTGGTTTTGCTATTACACAGTTTCCTGCAGCTAGTGCAGGAGTTATTTTCCAGGTAAATAAATACAATGGTAAATTCCAGGGAGAGATACAACCAACAATACCGATTGGTTGACGAAGTGTATAATTTACCGCTTTGTCTTCCATATTATGACTCTCGGTAGCAAAGTGCATTATACCTGTTGCAAAAAATCGGAAATTGGCCGATGCTCTTGGAATGTCAACTTCTTTACTTAACCAAAGTGGTTTACCATTATCATTTGTCTCGGCTAGTGCAAGTGCTTCTAAGTTCTCATCAATCAATTCTGCAATGCGGTTCAGAATTTTAAATCTTTCTTCTACCGGCGATACACTCCAGGAAGGAAACGCTTTTTGTGCAGCATGCACAGCAGCTTCCACATCTTTTTCGTTGCTGTCAGGAATTTGCCCGTACACTTCCCCTGTAGCGGGATTGACATTATCAATAAACTTTCCACTGAGCGGACCAATAAGGTTTCCACCGATATAATTCTCTAAGTGATATGCAATGTCAAGCTTCATTTTGGAACGCTGATTATTATGATTTACACAGATTTATCATCATTAATCTTAATCATCATGACAATCTGCATTCTATTTAAATACTTCCTGTACGACCACCATCCACCGGAATACTCACTCCATTAACATACGATGCAGCAGGTGATGCAAGGAACGCAGCAACAGCCGCAATCTCTGATGCATCAGCAAACCGTTTCATTGGCACTTCTTCCACCATATTCTTTTCTACAATATCAACAACAGTGTTTCCTTTCTTAGCAATATTTTCAATCAAGGTAGATAGACGTTGCGTAGAAGTAAAACCCGGTAACACATTGTTGACAGTGATATTATATTGCCCCAATTCGTTCGCCATGCTTTTTGCCCAACTGGCAACAGCTCCACGAATGGTGTTTGATACTCCTAAATTCTTCAACGGAATTTTTACGGATGTTGAAATAATATTGACAATGCGGCCATACTTTTCTTTTTGCATAGATGGCACAACAGCTTTTGCCAAAATATGATTGCAAATAAGATGTTGGTTGAATGTATTTAGAAAAGCATCTTCGGTTGCGTCGATGATTGGACCAGCAGCAGGGCCACCCGTATTATTAATTAATATATGCACCGGGTGTTTGACTACATGGGCTTCAATTACTTTTTTTACTTCATCGGGTTTGCTGAAATCGGCAACCAGATAACTATGCTGTTGGCGAAGTGCAATATCGAGACTAAGTACAGCTGTTTTCAAAACATCCTCATTACGGGCAACTAATGTACAATTGGCTCCCAGCAAAGCCAGTTCTTCGGCAATAGCCAGGCCGATTCCTTGTGTGCTGCCACAAATGATGGCATTTTTTCCTTCAAGTGAGAGATTCATAGAGTCAAACCTAAAGAAAATTGTTGTATTTTTTCGACCTATTAAATCATTAAAACTTGCCGTATGCCAGTTGCAGCTCCTTTCAACCTCAAAAAATGGATAGATGAAAACCGTGACCTGTTGAAACCACCGGTAGGCAACCAATGTGTGTATAAAGATGCTGAGAATTTTATAGTAATGGTAGTTGGCGGACCTAATGCAAGAAAGGATTACCATTTTAATGAAACCGAAGAATTATACTACCAGGTGGAAGGTGATATCGTAGTAAAGATTATTGATAATGGCGAGTTTAGAGATATTCCTATCAAAGAAGGTGAAATGTTTCTGCTACCCCCAAAAACCCCACACTCACCACAACGTGGGCCTAACACTGTTGGATTGGTTATTGAAAAGAAAAGAGAATCAGAAGATGATGGCTTTATGTGGTTCTGCGAAAAATGTGGACATAAATTATATGAAGAAGCCTTGCATGTAGAAGATATTGTAAAACAATTACCGCCGGTGATGAACCGCTTCTGGGAAGATACCATGCACAGGACTTGTGAGAAATGCGGGACGGTGATGGAACCACCAGTGAGAAGGAGTTGAGAGTGGAGAATTGAGAGTGGACAGTTTTAAATAGTTAATTTATGTCAAAAAGTATTGTTGGGGAAAAGAGTTATCGATTTGCTATTAGAATAGTAAACTTATACAAATGGCTTTGTGAAGAAAAGAAAGAGTATGTTTTATCCAAACAGCTATTACGAAGTGGGACAGCTATTGGTGCTTTATTAAAGGAGGCGGAACATGGGCAGTAGAAGTCAGATTTTTTGAATAAAGTAAATATTGCTTTAAAAGAAGCTAACGAATCTGCATATTGGCTTATGCTTTTGAAAGATACTGGATATATTATAGAGAAAGAATTTGATAGTATAATAAAAGATGCGGAAGAATTAATAAAAATACTTGTAAGTATTGTAAAAACAACTAAAAATAAGTTGGGAAAATAACTTTCAATTCTCCACTTTCAACTTTCAACTAAATGAAGATCGACATCCACACTCACATCATGCCCGAAACAATGCCGAACTGGGCACAGAAGTTTGGCTATGGAGAGTTCATTCATTTGGAACACCGCAACTGCGAGGCTTGTATGATGAAAGGCGATAAAATGTTTCGGGTAGTTGAAGAAAATTGTTTTAAAGGTGATTTGCGGATAAACGATATGGAAGCGACCGAAGTTGATATACAAGTGCTTTCCACCATTCCTGTTCTATTTAATTATTGGGCGAAACCGGCTGACGGATTAGAGACCTCAAGATTTTTTAACGACCATATAGCGGAAACTGTTTCCAAAGAACCGAATCATTTTATTGGATTAGGTACTGTTCCATTGCAGGACATCCATCTTGCGATAAAAGAAATGGAACGTTGTATGAAGGAATTAAAAATGCCGGGATTAGAGATCGGTTCTAATATCAACGGCAAAAATTTGTCGGATGAATATTTCTTCCCTTTTTATGAGGCAGCAGAAAAATTGGGCTGTGCATTGTTTATCCACCCCTGGGAAATGATGGGGGAAGCACAGATGGAAAAATATTGGCTGCCCTGGCTGGTGGGAATGCCTGCTGAAACAAGCAGAGCTATTTGCTCAATGATATTTGGAGGAGTATTTACAAAATTTCCTAAACTAAGAGTGGCTTTTGCACATGGCGGCGGATCATTTCCGTTAACGATCGGCAGAATAGAACATGGATTTAAAGTTCGTCCTGATTTAGTAGCAGTTGACAACCCGATCAATCCAAGAGACTATATTGGAAAATTCTGGATCGACAGTTTGGTGCATGATAAACAAGCATTCAATTATTTATTGGAAGTAATGGGAGAAGACACAATTTGCCTCGGCAGCGATTATCCTTTTCCATTAGGCGAACATAAACCCGGAAGACTGATTGAAAAAATGAGTTTGGGTAAAAAAACCAACAGGAAACTGTTGTATAAAAATGCACTGGATTGGTTAGGCTGGAAAGAGAAAAACTTACCCGAGTTCTTCTAAACAATTATTCATTGAAGAGATTTGGATAGTCGGTTATTATTCCATCCACTCCCATTGCTTTTAATTTCTCAATTCCTGCTTTATCATTCACCGTCCACGGAATAACTTTAATTCCCAGCTTATGGCAAGTAGCAATTAATTTCTCTGTCACCAGTTTATATGCCGGACTGTAAATAGTTGGAGCAAAACCCAAATCTTTTACCTGCTCTTCAAATGTTCGTTTATCATTGTCTTCGATCAGCATGGCGGTTTTAATGGTAGGATATTTCTGGTGCAGGTATTGCAATGTTCTAAAATCGAACGACTGTATTATTACATTATCCTGTATGCCTTTTTCTTTTATTACAGCTATCAACAATTCAACAAACTCCGCCGGGGCAGGATGATAGATGCCGTCGGTTGCCGGATTGGATTTGGTTTCGATATTGTAATATAATGGTGGTCTTCTTGCGGTCATCATGTATTGATTCACACTATCAATCACCTCACTTAGCAATGGTTTAATGGCTTTTCTTTTTTCTTGTTGCGGAAAACGGGGATGTGGTTTCATTCCCACATCATACTTTTTCACTTCCTCATAATTTAGCTGGTAAATATTTAGACCCTTTTCTTCTGCTTCGGTTACATGACTACCATCAGGCTTGGTCGTTATTTCATGATTAAAAAATGGTTCATGGGAGAGAATTACTTTTTTATCTTTTGTAATCACCACATCCATTTCTAATGTAGTAACACCCATACCTACTGCATTTATCATGGCAGTTACCGTATTCTCGGGTTGTAAACCCCGGCAGCCACGATGCCCCTGTTTATCAAACTCAATTTTCATGGAATTTATTTCCTGTGTTTTTTTACTTAGATGACAGGCTGCAAAAAAACAAAGTACTGCAAGGCTGTATTGTAAAATCGAACGTTTAGTCATAGGTTAATATTATGTTGCGCAAAAAGAAGTTTACTTTTTTTCAATGTTGAATACTTTGTGTTTTCTTTTCTCCATTATTGTACCAATTTCTTTCGCATCGCCGCCTTGTGCTTTCAATTTTTCAATAATGTTATCATAGCTTTTCTCGTTCCGGTTCTGGCTAAGCTTAAAAACATGTTCAATCGTTTCAATTTCTATTTTAAAATAAACAATAGCCTTCATTAACGGCTCTAAATACTCCGCTGATAAATTATCGTAAATTGTAGTTGACTCAGGATTATAATTTTCGTAGTGCAGTGTCAATCTTTTTAAAATGGCCACTAATTCTTCGCCACCCCCAAAACTAATTTTACCTTTTGCATGCACACTCATATAATTCCAGGTGCTTGCCTGGCTGGGATTATCATACCAGGTGCCGCTTATATATGCATGCGGACCAGTAAATACAGCTAATACATTATCATTGTGCAGAAAAGCTTTGTGATGGTCTGTATTTTTCATAATGTGACCAGTCAAATACAGCTTACCCTCTTTTTCGTCAATGAAAACAGGCACTTGTGTAGCGATGGGTTTATTATCAGCATCTACCCCTGTAAGAAAGACAAAGGGATAGTTCTGCATAAATTTAAAAACTTCGTCTGAGTCTGGTTCCTTGTATTGTGGAAGATTATACATCGGTATTTCTCTAAACAGTTTCTGCAATCTTCTCTCCGCTAATATTCGCATTACGCATAGCAATGCTTCGCACCACGTATGCCGCAAATTCTTCAAATGCTTTTTTAGTGATGGCATCATCGCCCATCATCACCGGCACACCAGTGTCGCCTCCTTCCCGGATGCTTTGTACTAATGGTATTTGTCCGAGGAAGGGCAAATCATATTCATCAGCCAATCGCTTTCCACCATCTTTACCAAAAATGTAATATTTATTGTCGGGTAATTCTGCCGGGGTAAAATAACTCATGTTCTCCACCAGGCCGATGATGGGTACATTCAATTGCGCCTGGCCAAACATGGCAATACCTTTTTTAGCATCTGCCAATGCCACATCCTGTGGTGTGGTTACAATTACTGCACCCGTTACCGGCACTGTTTGCATCAGCGTTAAATGTATATCCCCTGTGCCCGGTGGCATATCAATTACTAAATAATCTAATTCGTCCCAAAACACATCGGTTATAAATTGTTTGATAGCACTACTTGCCATTGGGCCACGCCATACCACCGCATTCTTTTCATCTACCAGCAAACCGATGCTTATTAATTTCAAACCATATCTTTCTAATGGAGCAATCATTGGTTTTTCGCC
>CAZXMP010000074.1:0-18409 GCA_964641575.1 uncultured Chitinophaga sp.
CAACGATTTTTACTAAGACTTGGTATCACTTTGATTACTGCTGTGATGCTTGCAATCAGTGTGAATGCACAAGAAGATACTACCCGACCTACTTCTGTAGATCCTAAATTATTAGAATGGGAAAATGCCCGTATTCCAAGAGAATATATTGTTGCAAACGTTACGATTAGCGGCATCAAATATTTAGATACAGCAATTGTTTATTCTATCGCCAACATTCAACCGGGTGATAAATTTATGCATCCCGGAGCGGATATTTTTTCAAAATCAATTGCCAACTTATGGCGTCAAAAACTTTTTGCCAATATACAGATGTATGTTACAAAAGTGGATGATGATAAAGTTTGGATTGAAATTAATGTACAGGAACGTCCTCGCTTAGGCAATTTTAAATTTATCGGCATCAAGAAAACAGAACAAGAAGAGATACAGGGTAAAATAAACCTGGCCAAGCAAACGATCATTACTGAAAATACAAGACGGGATGTAAAAGAAAAGATCACTAAATTTTATGCGGAGAAAGGTTATCGTAATGTATCTGTTCGTATTGAAGAGCAACCTGATCCGGCTTTTGTCAACTCTAATTCAATGAACATTTATGTTGATAAAGGCAACAAAGTAAAGGTTGATAATGTTCGCTTTTATAGTAATGAAAGTATAGAAGATGGTAGATTGAAAAAGCAGATGAAGGGTACCAAAGAAATGAGCAAATTTACCCTTAAGGCAGATAATGAGCCAAGCCCTTATGGGGAAACCAAACCTTTTTCCTTCAAAGAATACCTCAGTGAGTGGGGGCCTCTTTCACTCAGTAAAACAAAAAGATTATTAGATCCTTATTTCCGTTTCAAACTATTTAGTGGGGCTAAGTTTGATCAAACGAAATACGAAGAAGACAAAGAAAAAGTATTAGACTATTATAACTCCCAGGGTTATAGAGATGCAGTAATTGTCGCAGATACTGCAATAACATTAAAGAAAACAGGCAATCTAAATCTTGATCTCAAAGTTGACGAAGGAAGAAGATATTATTTCGGCAATATTGCGTGGAAAGGAAATTCAAAATATACCGACTCTGTTTTAAATCTGTTGCTGGGCATCAATAAGGGTGATGTGTACAATATTGCTTTGTTGAATAAAAGAATAGGAAAAGAACTTTCGCAAGAAGGTGGCGATATCAGCGGTTTGTATATGGATGATGGCTATCTTTTTTTCCGGATAGAACCGGTAGAGACTGCTGTATACAATGATACAATTGACTATGAAATAAGAATTACCGAAGGCCCACAGGCAAGGATTAAGAATGTAACGATTGCCGGAAACGACAAAACAAAAGACCATGTAATTCGCCGGGAGCTAAGAACTATTCCGGGAGAATTATTCAGTCGTTCAGAATTGATTCGTTCACAAAGAGAGTTGGGTAACCTTCAATATTTTAACCAGGAAACAATTAACCCTGGTGTGGTACCTGATGCCAGTGATGGAACGGTGGATATTAACTGGAAGCTGGAAGAAAAATCATCCGATCAGTTGGAGCTTTCTGCCGGTTGGGGTGGTGGTGTCGGTCTTACCGGAACACTGGGTGTTACTTTCAACAACTTCTCCATTAAAAACATTTGGAAAAAGCAAGCATGGGATCCATTGCCTACTGGCGATGGTCAAAAGCTAAGTGTCCGTGTACAGTCGAATGGCCGGGCCTATCGTTCATACAGTTTCTCTTTTACAGAACCCTGGTTAGGCGGTAAGAAAAGAAACTCACTTACTTTCGGTATTAATAGTAGTAAGTTCTCTAATGCCTTTAATCAATTTGGCCAGATAGATCGTTCCAGATCAGATTCCAATTATTTAAAAACAAATGGATTCTCCGTTTCGCTGGGTAAACAATTAAAATGGCCTGATGACTATTTTAGTTTAGTGTACACATTAAATGTTACACAATATAAATTGAAGAACTACCCAATATTTCAGGGTTTAAGCGATGGTACATCCAGTAACATCAGCCTTAAAATTGGATTACAGCGGTCTTCTGTTTTTAATCCTATTTTCCCAACCAGCGGATCTAACTTTTTAGCTACTGTTCAGTTTACACCGCCTTACTCTTTATTTAATAAGAATATAGCCACCTCAAAAAATCCTTACAAAACACCAGAGTATCACAAGTGGAGATTTAATGCAGAATGGTATGTGCCAATTGGTAAAGCAATGGGTGCAGAAAAAAATCGCCAGTTTGTAATGAAGATAGCTGCTAAGTATGGTTTTATGGGTCGCTACAACAACAAACTTGACTACTCACCATTTGAACGTTTCCAGGTGGGTGATGCAGGACTAACGAACAACTTTGGTTTATTGGGATATGATATTATAGCACATAGAGGCTACCCGGTTTATGAAACATCGGACCCATCATTAAACCCTGACCAGCAAAATGCCAGCAGGTTCTTTACAATCTTTAATAAGTACACTTTGGAAATGCGTTTTCCATTGGTAACTAATCCAAGCAGCACAATCTATGCACTTACATTTTTTGAAGCTGCAAACGGTTGGCATGATTATAAGGATTATAACCCGTTCCGTTTACGCCGCAGTGTTGGTGTAGGTATGCGTTTTTTCCTGCCGATGTTTGGTTTACTTGGATTTGATTATGGCGTTGGATTGGATCGCATCACACCTGGCCAACAAGGATTAAAAGGTGCAACAAGATTTACCTTTATGCTTGGCTTTGAACCGGAATAAAAAGTAGAAATCACAAATTATTAAATCACAAATTCCATTGTATGAAAAAGACTTTCCTATTAGTTTGTTTGCTGGGATTTGGCGTTTTGGGATTTTCTCAAAAATATGCCATCATTGATACAAGGTATATATTGGATAAAATGCCTGACTACAAACAGGCTCAAACTCAAATTGATGATATTGCCGCTGGATGGCAACGAGAAATTGATGGTAAGCAAACTGAGCTGGATAAAATGTACAAAGATTTTGAAGCTGAACAGGTAATGCTGAGCGATGATTTAAAGAAAAAAAGAGAAGATCAACTTTTTAATAAAGAAAAGGAACTACGGGATCTGCAGCGCAAACGCTTTGGTTTTGAGGGAGATTTGTTCAAAAAAAGGCAAGAGCTGGTAAAACCCATACAGGACAAGGTTTACAACGCTGTGCAGAAAATGGCGGTTACAAGGGGCTACGATTTTGTACTCGATAAAAGTGAGGGAATTACCATTATATTTGCCGACCCAAAATTGGACAAGAGTGAAGATGTGCTGAAAGATTTGGGAGTCAGAAACTAAGCTGACGAGGGATGAGATTGTTAAAAAAGACAAAAGGAAGTTTATACGGCTCTGCGCAGACAACTAAATTCCATTTTGCATAATCATAGTAAAGCAATAAAACGGCCTCATTAAATAGGTGAGGCGAAAAACAAAACAAAAACTAGATGAAAAAGATTTTTACAGTACTAACATTGGCCGCTGGCCTGTTATTCGCAAACAGTGCTAATGCACAATCTAAATTTGGTTATATAAGCGTTGATAACGTAGTTGGTCTAATGCCTGAAACCGGTAAGTTAGATTCATTGCTCGAACGTTACCAGGCAGATTCTATCAACCCTCAGTATGCACAAATTGTTTCCTTATACCAATACAAAGACAGCGTTTATAGAGATTCAGTAAAAACCCCTCCGGCTGTACGTAAACAAATTGAACAGGAATTACCGACATTGATCTACCAGATTCAAAACTGGCAGCAAATAGTTAACCAGGCAATTGAAGCCAAGCAAAATGAACTGTTAGCCCCTATCTATAGAAAAGTGTATGATGCTATTAAACTGGTAGCCAAAGAAAAAGGCTATACGCATATTCTTAGCAAGGAATCACTTTTAGTAGCTCCGGAAGCTGATGATATAATTTTACTGGTAGCGGCAAAACTCAAAATAAATGTGCCTAAACCAGCAGGAAAGTAAATAATTTAAACACATTAAAAGAACCCCATCTTGCTCCGAGTAAGATGGGGTTCTTTTTTCCTGTTATACTTTGTTATCAACCCTATTTTTGCAATATGCAAAAGCAAAGCCCAATTGGTGTTTTTGATTCAGGTTATGGCGGTCTTACTGTTTTAAAAGAGATAGTAAGTCAGCTACCGCAATATGATTACCTGTATTTGGGTGATAATGCGAGAGCTCCCTACGGCAATCGTTCTTTTGATACAGTTTATCATTATACGTTGCAATGTGTGCAATGGTTTTTTGATCAGGGTTGTTCATTGGTACTTCTTGCCTGTAATACAGCTTCGGCAAAAGCATTACGAACAATTCAGCAAAACGATTTAGCAAAAATGGCTCCCGGTAAAAGAGTGCTGGGAGTAATACGACCTACTGCAGAAGTAATTGGTACTTTTTCGGAAACAATGAATGTTGGAGTGCTGGCAACAAATGGTACGGTGGTTTCTGAATCATACCCCATGGAAATTGCAAAATTTTATCCCGGATTAAAAGTTTACCAGGAAGCTTGTCCGATGTGGGTACCATTGATAGAAAGTAATGAGCATACTAATAATGGTGCCGACTACTTTGTAAAAAAGCATTTGCATGCTATTTTTGAGAAAGGCCCAACAATAGATGTAATATTATTGGCCTGCACACATTATCCATTGCTAAAAGAAAAAATAATTGAGTATCTCCCGGTTGGAGTAAAACTGATTTCGCAGGGTGAGATAGTAGCCGAAAGCCTTGTTGATTATTTGAAACGACATCCTGAAATGGAGCGCCAATGCAGTAAAAATGGCGATCGGCAATTTTATACAACTGATTCAACAGAAGATTTCGACAACCATGCCGCTACTTTTTATGGAGAAGCAGTAAGTTCCAAACATGTTGATTTAGGAGTATAAATCCATTGATTATCAGCTTGTTTGAAAATTGTTGTTCTTATAGAGAATTGAAAAATCAATAATTCTACTTTGGTATAAATTTCATCCCTCTTAGCCTCTACTTCTGGCTTGCTTCCCTTACCTTTGCCGTCCTTTCACAAACAGCGGATGTGGTGATTTGCTGGTGAACCTGCCTAGTGGCAGACAAGGTTTGAAACCTGAACTGTTCTCCCGGTTCGTATTTCATAAAAGTGAAAAAAGTATAAAACAATGAAACGTACATTCCAACCTCATCGTAAGCGTCGTAAAACTGTTCATGGTTTTCGTAAGCGTATGGCAACTGCCAATGGTCGTAAAGTATTGGCTAGTCGCCGTGCTAAAGGCCGTAAGAAGCTGACTGTTTCTGATGAGAGTAAACTGAAATAAGAAGTATTCCCCAAATCCCCAGAGGGGTGGTAAGGGAGGATTCGATAATTTTATAGCTCCAGTTTTTGCTGGAGCTTTTTTATTTCCAGCATGGCAAAAAAATTTACATTAGGAAAGAATGAGCGGCTGAAAAGCAAAAAGCAAACTGACCAGTTGTTCAGCGAAGGGAAGAAGTTTTCATTAACACCATTTCGTATTTTTTTTATTACTAATACCACAGAAAGCACCTCGCATCAGTTTGGAGTGGGAGTAAGCAGTAAAATATTTAAAAGAGCAACGGATAGGAACAGGGTAAAACGATTAGTGAGAGAAGCCTGGCGTTTGCAAAAAAAATTGTTACAATCAAAGTTGATCATCTTCTTTATTTATACCGGCAAAGAATTGCCTGAATACAATCAAGTGTTTGAGGCAGTAGGTAAAACAATAGACAAACTCAACAAACTTTCATCAACCAGCCAGTGAAAAAATTCCTGCAATTATTGAGTCTCCCTTTTATCGCATTGATAAAAATTTATCAATGGGTTATTTCACCTATCCTCGGACCAAAGTGTCGTTACACACCTACCTGTTCTCACTATGCAGCAGAAGCATTAAAAAAGCATGGCGTATTTAAAGGAATGTGGCTGGCCATAAAAAGAATTTCCCGCTGTCACCCCTGGGGCGGAAGCGGCTATGATCCTGTACCATAGTCTACTCAAAACTTCATTAGAACTAACTACGTTTAGGGAGGCTTTTATTCTGTATATTAGTTTTCAAAATTAAAGGCTTTGGTTAAGGTTTCAATTATTGAAGACGATAAGCATTATCGGGAGGGATTGGTAACGCTGATAAACAATTCAGGTTATTTTGCAGTTCTTCATGCTTATGCATCGGGAGCCGAAGCAATTCCCCATATCATTCATCATCCACCAGATATAGCAATTATCGATATTAAATTACCGGGTAAAAGTGGTGTTGATATAATCTCTGTGATCAAGCAGCAGACTCCAGACGTATTATGTATGGTTTGTTCTTTTTATGATGATAATGAATTTGTGTTTAATGCTATAAAAAATGGTGCTTCGGGGTACATTTTAAAAGATACGATGCCACTGGAAATTATTGAATCGCTAAAAGAATTACACAGTGGCGGTTCACCCATGAGTCGCTACATTGCCAGAAAAGTGATTCAAGCTTTTCATCATAATCAAAGTAAAACAAGTTTATCTGAACTAACAGAAAGAGAAAACGAAGTGTTACAATTGGTAGCTACAGGAATCGGTTTCCAGGAAGTGGCCGACAAATTAATTTTAAGTAAGCATACAGTAAAGAAGCATCTAAAAAACATCTACGCAAAGCTGCATGTAAACAATAAAATGGAAGCGGTTAATAAATTAAACAACCCTGGTGTAAATTAAAAAGACCGCCATTAAGCAGTCTCTTTAATTATTTTCCGTAGATAAAAATTATTTTGCAAATCTTTTTGCCACTTCATCCCAGTTTACCACATTCCAAAATGCAGTCAGGTAGTCAGCTCTTTTATTCTGATATTTTAAATAATAGGCATGTTCCCACACATCACAACCTAATATAGGTGTTCCTTTTACTTCAGCAACATCCATTAATGGATTATCCTGATTAGGCGTGGATGATACTTCAAGCTTATCATCTTTTATAATTAACCAGGCCCAGCCACTGCCAAATCTTGTCATACCAGCCGCTGCAAATTTTTCTTTAAATGCATCAAAAGATCCAAATGCTTCATTAATTGCATCCGCCAATTTTCCGGAAGGCGTTCCGCCACCATTTGCTGAAAGACTTTCCCAGAAAAAAGTATGATTCCAATGACCGCCACCATTATTGCGAACAGCAGGAGAAATAGAAGCTGCAGTAGCTACCAGTTCTTCTAATGATTTATCCTCATTAGGAGTACCAGCAATAGCTTTATTAAGATTATCAACGTAGGCTTGGTGATGTTTGCCATGATGTATTTGCATGGTTTGAGTGTCGATATGTGGTTCCAATGCATCGTGTGCATAAGGAAGAGGTGCTAATGTAAATGCCATAGAGATTAATGATTTAAATAGTGAATGATATGAAGCTTAAGACAGCAAATTTACTGATGTAAGCTTGAATGAAGTAAAATGTGTGCTTTAGTTCCTCTTTTCGATAACCGGACATATTTGTTGAGCTTATTACAACAAATATTATTAACTATTAAACAGTATAGTAGAAGTAGTTGACAATCAATCTGTCTGATGGGGAGAAATATTTTTTTCATATTGCTGTTTTATGCGTAATTTTTTGCGGCATTGTGCTGATTAATGCAATATATTACTGGAAATAACTGCTTTATATATTTTAATAACACTTACTCTTAATTTAACTGCGTATGAAAAAAAACATGTTATTAGCATGGATGGTATTTTTCTTATCCATGCCGCTACTTGTCTTTGGCCAAAGCCGACAAGTGTCTGGTACTGTAAAAAACAAAAAAGGTGAAGTAGTTCCATCTGCCAGTGTTCAGCAAAAAGGTACCAGCAATGGTGTAATAGCTGATGATAAAGGCAAGTTTACAATTACAGTTACTGGTGCTAATCCAATATTGGTAATTTCTTCTGCTGAGTTTTCGGCCATGGAAATACCGATAGGTTCGGGTTCAACGTATGATGTTGTACTGGATGAAGCAGGAGAGATGGTTGGAGTAGTAGTAACTGCCTTGGGTATTTCCCGTAAAGAAAGGTCGCTTGGTTATTCAACTCAGCAAGTAAAAGGTGAAAATCTTACATTGACAAAAGAACAAAACGTATTAGGTTCATTATCTGGTAAAATTGCAGGTGTACAAGTAACTGGTTCTTCAGGAGCAAATATGGGAGGAACACAAAAAATAGTTATCCGTGGAATTAATTCAATTTCAGGAGGAAGCCAGCCATTAATAGTTGTAGACGGTACGCCTATTTCAAATGCCAACTTTAGTGGTAATGCAGATGCGGATTATGGTAATGCCGCCCAGGACATCAATCCTGACGACATCGAATCTATAAATGTGTTGAAAGGACCCGCTGCTTCTGCATTGTATGGTATCAGAGGACAGTATGGTGTAATAATGATCACAACCAAAAAAGGTAAAGCAGGTGCTAAAAAAGTAAATGTGCAATTGAGTTCTGCTTTCTCAATAGAGAAAGCAGGAAATTTTATGCCAATGCAAAACCTGTATGGTGGTGGTGCAAGCCAAACCTGGAGAACATTAACAAACGGGCAAAAATATGTGGACATGGATGTTGATGAAAGCTGGGGACCAAAAATGGATGGTACTTTGGCTAGAAGTATTTTTAGTTTTTATCCGTTGGATCCTGAGTATGGACAATTAACTCCTTTTAATCCGCAGCCCAACAACTTAGAAGATTATTACAGAACTGGATCAAGTATCAATAACGGTGTAACGGTAACAGGTGGAAATGATAACAGTACTTACAGACTTAGCTTTAATGATACAAGAATAGAAGGGGTTGCTCCCAATACATGGCTTAGAAGAAATAATCTTGGATTGAGTGCGGGACTTAATCTGACAAAGAAATTAAATGTGAATGTGAATGCCACTTTCGCCAACAATAAAGCTATCCGTCCGGCGCAAGGTTCTGAATTTGGTGCAGGATACACGACACAGTGGTTTCAGCGGAATGTAGATATGAATCGCTTAAAAGAATACAAATATGCTGATGGAACAATAAAGCAGTGGAATCTTAGAAGACCTGTTGGTAATGATATTACCAATTTCAATTCAAGATATTGGGATAATCCTTTCTTTGAAGCATTCGAAAATCCTAACAAGGACAATAGGGACAGATTATTTGGAGATGTAGGCTTAACCTATGAAGTAATTAAAGGTTTGAAATTAAGTGGATTTATTAGAGGCGATATGTTTACCCAAAATATTGAAGAGATACAAGCCTTTGGTGGTAGAAAAGTGGCTTCTTATTCTGTTGGAAAATACCAGAACAGGGAATTGAATTATGAGTTTTTGGGTCAATACACTAATAACTGGGGTGAAATATCAATGACAACAAATGTAGGAGCCAATCTTTATAAACGTCGGTATAACTATTTATCTATGGCAACGGTTGGTGGATTGTCTGCACCTGGATTTTATAATATAAGTGCTTCCGTAGATCGTCCTGCTACAACTTCTTACCTGCTCACAAAAGAGATCAGAAGTATGTATGCAATGGCTTCTTTTGGATATAAGAATACTTATTTTCTTGATGCTTCTATAAGAAATGATAATTCATCAACACTACCTTCTGCTAATAATTCATATTGGTATCCTTCAGTATCAGGAAGTTTTGTTTTTAGTGAATTAACTAAATGGAAGCCATTATCTTTTGGTAAAGTAAGACTGAGCTATGCACAAGCTGGTTCGGATTTAAGCCCTTATCAAACATCGGCAGTTTATGGTATTGGTACTGTTTATTCAGGAATCAATACCTTGTTTATTCCAGATAACTTAAACAATCCGCTCATAGAACCTTCATTTTCTCATTCATATGAAGCAGGTATAGATTTGAAGTGGTTTAACAATAGGCTTGGAATAGATTTTACCTATTACCATCAAAAGAACAGAAACGAAATTATTGATTTGAATGTATCCGGAACAAGTGGATATGCATCTGCTGTTATTAATGCGGGATTAATAAGTAATAAAGGAATAGAATTATCACTTACAGGAACACCTTTCGAGAAAAAGAATTTCTCCTGGGAGTCGACTATCAACTTTAGTAGAAACAGAAGTATGGTAGAAGAAATAGGTCCGGATATGAATGTATATCCACACTATTCAACTACTTATTCCAGTGTAACAACATATTTGAATTCTTATGTTGGAAAACCATTCGGTAGTTTGATCGGGCCAACATATCAAAGAGATGCAGCCAGTGGAAAAATTTTGTTAGATAATAATAATATACCTCTTTACACAACTTCAACGCATGATTTTGGATCGGTGTTACCAGATTTCACCGGAGGCTTTATCAATACCTTCAAAATTTTTGGATTTGATTTATCAGCTATGATTGATTTCCAAAAAGGTGGTTTATTTTTTAGCAGATCGCAAATGCTGGCGGTAAGAACAGGTCAACATGAATTATCAGCGGCGATGAATGACAAAGGGAAAAATGTAAGAGACCCAATAGCAGATGGCGGAGGGGTAAGAGTGGATGGCATCAATGCGATTACAAAACTGCCAGTTACTGCTTATGTAAATCCTCAAACATTATATGGTACAACAGCAAGAAGAGTCTACGATGATTGGCTTTATGAAGCTTCTTATATTAAACTTAGAGAGATCAGACTGGGTTATACGTTAGGAAAAAACAAATTAGGAAAAATGCCTTTCAGTTCGGTGAATATCGCATTGATTGCACGCAACCCTGCCATGATCTGGCAAAAAGCACCAAAAGGCTCTGATCCTTCAGAAAATACTACAGGTGCACAATCTATCAGCTGGTTTGAATCAGGCCAGATTAATACTGTGCGGTCATTCGGTTTAAACTTAAATGTGAACTTTTAATTAAAAGAAAAATTAACACATGAAAAAATTAATCATACTACTTATTCCAGCAGCAATGGCATTGGGAAGCTGTAATAAGTTTAAAGAAGAGATCAATACAAATACAAACTTGCCCAGTGAAGCAAATGCAGCCCAACTGCTTTCCAATGCTATGCTATCGTTGCCCGGACTTAGTCAATCTCCACAGGCAGAATTTATGGCTCAGTATCTTGCAGAAACACAATATGTCGGTGCTTCTCAATATCCGGAAGGCACTACCAGTTTTTATGGCTGGTATCAGGGGCCATTAATGAATATTGAATCAGTATTGAATCCAGTAGATTTGAAATTGCCTCCTACATCAAATCAAACAGCAGTTGCAAAAATTCTGAAAGCTTATTATTTCTGGAATATTACAGACAGATGGGGAGATGTTCCATATTCAGAAGCATTGAAAGGATCTTTAAATTTTACTCCAAAATATGATACACAGGAATCTATATATGATGCCTTGTTTTTATTGCTGGATGAAGCAAACGCTGCTATTGCCGGAGGAACAATACCAAGTGATCCGATCTATGCAGGAGATATGGCTAAATGGAAAAAACTAGCTAATACCATTCATATGTTGATGGCGTTGCGTTTGTCTGAAAAAAATTTGGGTGATAAAGCAAAGAATGAATTTGTGAAGGCGATGAATGCGGGCATCATGACAGCAAACGCTGACAATTTTGTGTTCAAACATTTGGCAGATGCAAATAACCAGGGTTATTGGTATGGCCAAGTGGTAAATCAAGTACGGGAATGGTGGGCACTTACTGAAACATTAGTTAACTATATGGACCCACTTGCCGATCCAAGATTAGCAGTTTTTGGTAAAAAGAACAATGCTAATATTTACAAGGGTTTGGAATTTGGAACTACTACTGGCATACCTAATACTACCGGAGTTTCATTATTGGGGCCGGCTATTTATGCCCAAAATGCGCAAATACATTTAGTTACGTATGCCCAGGCTTTGTTTGCAAAAGCAGAAGCAGCCAAAAGAGGATGGATACCTGGTGGAGATGTTGACGCTAAAACAAATTATGATCTTGCCATAGAACAATCCTTCCGTCAATGGACAGGAGGAACAACAGGATTAGCAGCTTACATGCTAAATGCTTCGATTATTTATAATCCTGTAACAGCGTTACGACAAATTGGTATGCAACGCTATGTTCATTTGTTTATGCATGGTTATGAGGCTTGGGCAGAATGGAGAAGAACTGGTTTTCCGGATAATCTTGTTACACCTTTAGGCCGTGCAGTGCCGGGAAGATTAGGCTATCCCGATAATGAGGCATTTAATAATGCAAGCAATTATCAAGATGCAATCAATAGTCAGTTTGCAGGGTCAAATTCACAAAATGGTAAAGTATGGTGGGATAAACCATAAGTACATAACAATTGAAAATTATAAGTCGTGTAGTTCTAAGCTACACGGCTTATAATTTTAGCTATTTAATTTCTTTGCTTTCTTTCTAAATGTTTTTTTCTTCCTTTCAAACTTTCTAGAATAGCAGCTTTGAATGGCTTGTAGATAGCTGCATCAAATTTTTTTTCTGTATCGGTAACTGGATCTGTAGCATTATTTTTTTTTGGATTGATCGATTTTCCCATGGTTATCGCTTATTCTTAAAAAAATCTTTCATCAGCTTGGCGCAATCTTCTTTTAATACACCACGTATCAATTCTGTTTTCGGGTGAAAAGGCCAATTGGCGCCTGCAGTTTTTTTGTATCCATTTTTTTCATCATCCGCACCATATACAATCTTGCCCAGCTTGCTCCAATAGATAGCACCTGCACACATAAAGCAAGGTTCTACCGTTACATACAAGGTAGCTTCTGGTAAATATTTTGCCCCTAAATTATTAAAGGCTGATGTTAGGGCAATCATTTCTGCATGTGCAGTGGGATCATTCAATCGTTCTGTCATATTATGACCCCGTGCAATTATTTTTTCATTGATAACCACAACAGCACCGATGGGTATTTCATCATCTTCAAAAGCTCTTTTAGCTTCTTTTAGTGCCTGCATCATGTAATATTCGTCTGTCATAATAATATGACTTCTAAGGTACAAAATAATTAAAGCATCCTACTAGTTGAAATAGAAGGATGCTTTAATTAAGAAATTTATTGAGCTGGAAAAGGAGTAAGTACTCTTACTTCTACACTACCATTATATTCGGTAATGATGGGGCAGGTTTTGCTTATTTCAATCGCTTCTTCCAAGGTAGTAGCTTTTAAAATTAGATAGCCAACAACCAATTCTTTTTTTACTAAATAAGGCTGATTTTTTATTTCTTTCGATGTCACTATTTTCCCATTGTAATCAATAGGGTTGGTAGCTACAAGTTTTCCCTTTTGGGCAATGTGGCCAATCCAGGCTTGCCACTTGGGCATTGCCTTTTGCATATCATCTGGAGACACTAAATATTTACCATCGCCACTTAAATTACGGAATAATAAAAGATACTCGGAACTAAGAGTATTACCTGCTGATTGTGCTATATTTTTTTGTGACATTGCTATTGTAATTAATGTGATGAAGAATAGATTTTTCATTGTTTAATTTTTAGTTTGATGTTCAATTAGTTTTTATGCGTAGCTAAATATTTTCGCATGGGATTCCAATACCATTCTTCCCAGCCTTTCAGCATCGTATCAGCTTTATCTGCAGGAATGTCGGCATGAGTAAGAAAAATATGGGTGTCATTATTTTCTTTTACCAGGCGAAGGGAAACCAATGAGTCGTCAAGGGCTTCATTCCAACCCTGTGATTTCCAGCTTTGAATAATAAGCTTATTGGTTTCAATGTGTAGATTTTTGCCAAAGCAATAACCACCATAGGCAGTAAAGGGATCCCCCACTTTGGCAGAGATACTGGCCGGAGCACCGGAAAACTGCTGGTGCTTTTCTGCATTAGTGTACATTTCGAACAATACGGTGGGTTCCACATTTTCAAATACCAGGTGGTCGGTAATAGTTGCAAGCATAATGATGATGTTTTAGTGATGAATTTTTTTTCAATGTAAAAATTCACCATTATTTTTTCACCAGTCTTGATATATGTCAAGGATTTTAAAGTTTGGTTTTTAACCGGCTTAATGTTTCCGGAGAAACACCGATATAAGAAGCAATAATTTTTGAAGAAAGCCTTGTGAGGATATGAGGTTGATTTTCTCGAACCCATTTTAATCTGTCAAGAGCATCCATTGTATTAAAGGAATTGATACGATTTATAGAATGGGAGTAAGAAGCTTCTAATATCTGGCGATAAGCTTCCATAAATTGGGGCACTTTGCCTATCAGTTGAAAAAAATTATCCCGGTCTATAGCAAGAAACATTGTGGGTTCAAGGGTTCTGTAAAACTCTTTGGAAGGTTCTTGTTTGCTAAAGCTATCAATATTCGTAACCCACTGACCCTCGAAATACAAATCTCGGGTTGCTTCATCTCCGTTCTTATCTAAATAATATACCTGCACACAACCGTTGTTTATAAAATAACAAGTACGGCATACTTCTCCTTCTTTTAAGAGCAAATGATTTCGCCTGGTTTTTAGTTCTTTAAAATGCGACAATACAAATTGCAGCGACTCTTCATCCGCATTTACAAGATTTTTTATATCGTTTCGAATGAGTGAATACATAGACAATCATCAAAATACGCCTGGCTTTTCAATTTTTTATTTTCTGTTTAATAAATATGTAGCTACGATCCATAATTTTGTTATTCTATGTTTATCAGATGACTATAGGAAACGATAACACATTTTTACCGTTGCTTAATGCAATTAATTCTTTCTCCCAACTAACGGATGAAGATTGGAATTTGCCGTCACCACATCTTTCTTTAAAATCGCTTCCAAAGAACGGGATTTTTATAGCGGAAGGAAAAAGAGCCAATGAAGTTGGCTTTGTGCTGGAAGGCATGTTTCGCCAGTATTATACAAAAGATGGTGAGGAGAAAACAACCTACTTCTTTTTTGAAAATCATTTTATTAGCTCCTATATCAGTTGTATTACCGGTAAACCTTCCCTTATTACAATTGAAGCATTAAGTCAGGCCACTTATATTTCTTTCCCCTACAAAATATTACTTGAGTTATATGGAAAGAGCTTAGCCTTTCAAAAATTTGGCCGGCGTATTGCTGAGTACATGGGTATTGGATTAGAAGAAAGAATGGTAAGTCTGTTACTACAAAGCCCGGAGGAACGTTATATTGAGCTACTAAACAGCAAGAAGACAAAAATCCTGGAAAGGATACCTCAACATTATATTGCCAACTACCTCGGTATTACACCGGTAAGTATGAGCCGTATCCGCAACAGGATTTTCAAGAACAAGTAGTTATTTCTTTTTTTCCAAATTGCCCAAATGGGTGTTTTTAAAACTGTCTTTGAATTTTAAACCATAGCCTGCTATCCGATCGAAAGAGGCATGTGCAAAAAGTAGGATACCGCTAGCTGTTAGCACATCATTTTGTAAATAATAGCCTATTGCGGCTACCCCAATGGCAATTCCTTTGTGATGAAAAATATTATAAATAACAGCACCCACTTTGTTATTGATGAGGTATCCCAACATTCCAATATCAGGGGTAAAAAATAGAATTATCCAAATCCAGACAGGCAAGCTCAGATTGAATAGGCTAAGAAAATAAATTCCTGCGGCAGCCATTGCTGCTTCTTCCAATTTCAGTGTTATTTTCATTATTTTTTATTTTAAACAAAGCTACTTCTGTAAAGAACGGATGAACGTTAACATAAGATAAGAAATCACAAAAGCCATCATCGGGTTTGCTTATACTGTTTCTTGATTTAATAGTAACTTGAAGAAAATTTTCCTGATGCTATCTATTACCAATGAGTTGCAAAAGTTGCGTTCATACTTTAACAGTAGTGCTACTCAATCATATAAATTCCGCCTGGAACAGTTAAAAAAGTTGAAAGCAGCCATTCTTAATCATGAGCAGGATTTGTATGATGCTCTATATGCCGATTTAAAAAAGGCACCAGAGGAAACATGGGTTACCGAGATTGGGATTGTTGTTACAGAACTTAACCTGGCTATTAAAAAACTATCTCAATGGATGGAAGCCGAACCTGTTTCTACTAACCTGCTTAATATGCCATCAGTCAGTAAGATTATTACTGAGCCATTAGGAGTAGTATTGGTAATTGGCCCCTGGAACTATCCTTTTCAATTGTTGATAAATCCGCTGGTTGGAGCAATAGCAGCCGGCAATTGTGTAGTATTAAAACCCAGTGAATTTGCACCGGCTACAGCCTCAGTGATAAAAAAAATTATTGAAGAAACTTTTTCACCGGAATATATTTTATATGTTGAAGGAGAAGGCAGCTCGGTAATTCCGCAAATGATGAACAATTTTGTTTTTGACCATGTGTTTTTTACAGGCAGTACGGCAGTAGGAAAAATTATTTATAAAATGGCTGCGGAGAACCTGGTGCCTGTAACATTGGAATTAGGCGGCAAAAGCCCTTGCATAGTTGAAAGTGATGCAAATATTAAAGTGGCTGCAAGAAGGATTGCAGTGGCAAAGTACTCGAATGCCGGACAAATGTGCATTGCGCCGGATTACATTTTAGTACATGAGTCTCAAAAATTAGCTCTTATTGAAGCATTAAAAAATGCGATACAACAATTTTTTACAACCAACCCTGCAGAAAGCTATAACTATTGCAAAATTATTAATGCAAAACAGTTTGACCGGATAACTAACTACCTGCAAGAAGGAACAATTTTACATGGTGGAAAAACAGATAAAGAGAGTTTATACATAGAGCCAACCATCATTACAGATCTTATACCGGGTAATAAATTAATGCAGGAAGAAATTTTTGGCCCGGTATTACCCATACTTTCTTTTACAACCATGGAAGAAGCGATGGAAATAATTAATCGCAATCCTAACCCCTTATCATTTTATGTGTATACAGCCAGCAATAAAAAAGCCAATAGCTGGATAACAGCAGTGCCTGCCGGTGGAGCCTGTATCAATAACTCAAGCTGGCATTTTACCAATCATCATCTGCCATTTGGCGGCAGAGGTTTTAGCGGCATGGGTGTTTGTCATGGTAAATATTCTTTCGACAGCTTCAGTCATAAAAAGGCGGTGATGAAAACTCCCACCTGGTTCGATCCTAATATTAAATACCCTCCTTTTAAAGGGAAGTTGAAATTGTTTAAGTGGGTAATAAAGTAAAATCATTAGTAATATTCTTTACGCACAAATATTTAATCTCCTCCTGCAATAATAAAAGAATAGCTTTGACAACTGTCGAAGCTGAATTTTTCCACTAAGAATGGATACAATGAAAAAACTAAAACGGTTTATAATTGTTCTATTGGTACTGCTTGCAGCATTTGCTGTGTATGTGGAAATCGTTAATCGTAATTCAAAAAACATGACGTATCGGCAAAAAATATTGAAAGCGGCGTATCCTGCTATTATGTGGCTTAATAAATTAACCGGCAGTAAATCAAAAAAAATGGAAAACACACAAGTAAAGCCTCCTGTAACTTCTTTCTATGATTTGAAAACAAAACTTAGCGATGGTAGTGAACTATCTTTTTCATCATTAAAGGGTAAAAAAGTATTGCTGGTAAATACCGCCAGTGATTGTGGGTATACCAACCAATATGATGACCTGCAACGATTATACAACGACAACAGTAGTAAACTGGTGGTAATTGCTTTTCCGGCTAATGATTTTAAAGAACAGGAAAAAGGAACGGATGCCGATATAGCTGCTTTTTGTAAAAAGAACTATGGTGTTAGCTTTCCGTTGGCTCAAAAATCAGTTGTTATACAATCAGCAGAGCAGAACCCGGTTTTTCAATGGTTAACAGATAGTACAAAGAATGGCTGGTGCAATCAATTTCCTACCTGGAATTTTTCTAAATACCTCGTAAATGAAGAAGGAGTGTTGACGAATTATTTTGATCCGGGAGTTTCGCCGGCAAATACAGAAATAAGAACAGCTATAAGAAAATAAGAAGCAAAGTTTTTAATGCGATACAACTTTCAACCCCACAATTGATGCAATCAATGTGGTGATAAAGAATAGTCTCCAGAAATCTGCAGGTTCTTTAAAAACAAAAATTCCTACTATTACAGTTCCTACAGCACCAATGCCTGTCCATACGGCATAGGCAGTGCCTATAGGTAAATTTTGTGTGGCCTTATAAAGCAGTACCATACTTATGGTTAGGCAAATAAAAAATCCAACCATCCACCAGGTAGATGTTGCACCTGAAGTTTCTTTTGCTTTTCCCAAACAGGAAGCAAAGCCTACTTCAAATAATCCAGCTATAACTAATAGAAACCAGCTCATTGTTAATTATTATTCCACCGGGCATTTCTCGTGGTAGTTCACCAATTCTATCGGCGTTTTCTCAAATTCATATCCGCCGTATGTTTTAGCAATTTCGTCAAACACCGCATTTATTTCTTCTTCCGTCGTTAGCGTTACCAGTTTATTGCGAAACTCTTTTATGTTGGGTAAGCCTTTTAAATAATTAGCATAG
>CAZXMP010000075.1:0-18257 GCA_964641575.1 uncultured Chitinophaga sp.
ATTAAATCTAATGCGCCTTCTCCTTTTAGAATAAATTCTCCCATATGACTTACATCAAATACACCTGCATTTTTTCTTACGGCTGCATGTTCATCATTAATTCCAGTATAGGAAATGGGCATATTGTATCCGGCAAACTCGGCCATTTTAGCACCGAGAGCAATGTGTTTATCTGTAAACGGAGTATTCTTCATATGTAGCAAAATTGTGAGCAAATGTAGACAAAATGCTTATACCCTTACTACACCGCTTTGGTAAAAGAAATTTTGTTCTGTTTGAAATCTTTACATTTATAGAAAATAATCCCCGATGAAAAGAATTGTAGTGATTTCGTTTTTTTTAATAGCCGCTATTATTACTAATGCACAAAAAAAATTTACGGGCTGTGGTTTTAAGGTGCCGCCCCGGCAAATACTTAAATCTAATTTTGCATCGGTATATGTGGCCAAAGAAATTTTGGAAAACATGCTCGACACTATTCAGTGGAAAGAGAATTTTAGCATCAGAGAACAAAATGGCATTCGTAATGCCTATGCTACCATCATTAACCGGGTACGCTGGATCATTTATGACAATAACTTTTTAGAAGATATTGATGCCTACACGTCAACAAAATGGGCTTCTATCAGCATATTGGCGCATGAAATGGGACATCATTACTACAACCATGTAGTTAGCAGTAGTGGCAGCACACCGCCAAAAGAAATTGAAGCTGACGCTTTTTCCGGTTATGTAATGCAAAAGCTGGGTGCCGGTCTTAATGAATCGATTGCAGCTATCACTGCAATTGCAACAGACAGGGGCAGTAGTACACACCCGGCAAAAAAAGACAGGGTAGATGCTATTACCAGGGGGTGGAACGCTGCAAAAAATACTAACACTACACCTACTACTACGCCGCCAACAAATCCTACCAACAATCCTCCTAAACCAACTCCTAATCCAACACCTACTACTACTCCAGCAGATGATGCAAGCTGGATAAGTCTTACTATACAGAGCACCAAAGATGAGTCAGTAATGCTAAGTGATGATGGCAAAAATTATTTACGGGCAACAATTAAAAGCGGGGGGTCTTTTGTTTTCAAATTCGAAGTGTATAACCATGGCTGGCTGAAGCTTCCTTATTTTAATGGTTATCGTGTATATAAATTATTGCACGGAAAAGATTACTCCATACTCTGGAACCGGCGAACAAAAAACTGGTCGGTTGTTGAAGTACCTGAATAATATTGTATCAAAAACAAGATGGCCCTTAAAAGGGCCATCGTTATGCCCGGCTCTATCGCCGGGACTTCAACCTATGTATTAGTGGTCATAACTAACCACTCTTGTTACTTTCCATTGTCCATCCTTTTTTTGCCAGATCATCATATTCTTAAAAGTGCCGCAATCATCTTTTCCATTTTCCTTATGGCAAAATGTATGAGAACAAATTTCTACTGCACCATAATCCTTAATTGGATACACTTCCAAACTTCCTTTAACAAGATCTCGTCTAAGGCCGGTCGTTTTATCATTATCAAACAGCTTTTTAAAATTCTCCATCGTTTGTTTGTAATCTGCAAGGCCGCCCTTATCATGGTAAAACTCCAGGTCTTCAGAAAACAATGTTTTTGTTTTCTCCAGATCTTGTGCATTAAAGGCAGCAAACATTACGCTGTCCATATATGCAATCTCTTTATATAATTCGCTTTTTTCCTTTGCTGGATCTGTATTATTATTCTTTCCTGAAAAAGCAGAAAGTAGTAATAACAAAAGCACCAGCGAGGCTAATTTATTTTTCTTCATTACTATTTATTAAAACCATTGAACTAATGAAGAAGCTGGCAACGGACCACTGGCAAACGCTTTTTCTTCTTTATTTGCCTTGTTGATTGTTTTCTTAATACTAGTTTGCGTTTTTTTCTGCGCTTCTTCAAGGTCTTTTATTCTTTTATCGCTTTCCTCTCTTTTCTTTTTTTCTATTTCAATTTGTTTTTCGATATCACTTTTTTCTTCAATAACAGGTGCAGTATTGTTTCCAGGGTAACGATAGTTGTTATCCGGTGCTACTGATTCTTTTACTTCGGTGCCGTTTTCATCTTTTAGGCGGCCATTTATATCCATTATATAGTCAACACCTGAGCGATAGCGATGTGACCTATAATCACTTTCTATATCAAATCCTACCACTCTGTTACGACGGCGGCTTCTTTCTACTCTCACATTTACCGGATTCAATTTATCGTTTACCGATTCATCAAATCTTATTTTTTTACCAATCGGAATTTGTATTTCTATTTCCACATGCTGCCCACGAAATTTGCTGTCTTTATCAATAATATACCCATTCCCCAAATCCAGCACACTATCTCTTGAAGTAACGGTATATTTAATTTTTTCGGCCCTGTCCAATGCTATTGTTTCTGATTTGCCAAAACTGTATCGCTTCATAGTAACATGATAGAATGAATCGGCACTTGCTTTTACATCAAACTCTACAGTTGATAATTTCAAGGTGTCTGATGACAAATCCCATCCCGTACCGCCGTCATTCATCCAGCCAAAGCGGCCTGTATATTCTAACTCTGGTGCAGACACGGCTACAATCATTTTACCTTTTGCGGGTTGAGTAATTGTAATAGGAGTATCTATATGTTCATATTCACGAAAATCTTTGGTAACACTGGTTGCTAATAAAACTACTGCTACCCAACCAACGGTCCACAAAGCACCAAAGGTCCAGCCTAAATAATTGTTACGGGATTTTGTTCTTGTGATACGACGGAATACCCAAATGATAAATCCAATTAACGGTACTATTAAAAAGAAGATCAATGTACCCCAGGCATATATCTGCTGCCATTTACTGGTCCATAAAAAATTATTAACCGGCCACCACGCAATTCCACCAAATAGTAAAGCGATCAATGCAACAAATAAGGAGAAAGCAATGGTGCCTGCAATAAATAAAAAGAATGCTTTGAATAATACACCTATTACATGGCCCAATCCTCTTCCTCCGCTGCGCACAGTTTCATTTACATCTGAAGCAAATGTTTTACCTCTTGTATTGGCAAATTCTTTTGCTCTTTCACTAAAGTTTTGGGCTGACTCTTTTACTTCTTCACCCCATTCTTTTGCTCTTTCTTTAATACCTGCTGTAGTTTCTTTCACATTCTGGCGAATTCTGTTCACATCCACTTTTTCGCCACGCATTTCCATTTTTTCGTAAGTGCTGTGAGCTTCCGGCAGCACCATCCACAATACCACATAAATAAGAAAGAAAGTACCCGTCAACGAACCAAATACAATATTGGGAACTACAATAAAATCATTATGCCAATTATCAGTATTCAGAATACCCATCAGGATACTAAAAAGAATTGGAGCGGCAAAAATCAACCGGATGTTAGTTGCTTTTTTACCAAAGTAGGCAGCAAGTCCACCTGCTACACCACCAATTACTTTGTCATCCGGATTGCGATATAATCTTTTACCGGCAAACCCTTCCAGGTCTTTTGGTGGCAACACAACCCATAATATTAAATAAGCTAAAAAGCCTAATCCAAAACCACCGAATGTGATGATGGCAAATAAAATTCTTACAATAGCAGGATCAACATTCATGTATGCTGCAATACCACTACATACACCACCAATAAATTTATCGCTGGTATCACGGTACAATCTTCCTCTTTCTCTTTGAGTACCTGCACACGTACCAGTATTTGTATTACTTGTATTAGATTGTTGAGAAGTAGATGCAGATGTTGCCTGTGCCGATTCTGTGGAAGCTGTTTCTTTATCCGCTGCTTCAAAATCTTCTACTCTTCCCATAGAGCTGATTATTTCTTCTACATCTGCATCTATAATAGCTGTAGTGCCTTTACGAACTTTATCACTCATCAATTCTGCAATACGGCTTTCAATATCATTAATGATCTCGTCTCTGCCATCTTCATTGGCAAAGTATCGTCGTAAACTTTCAATATAGCTTTGCAGCTTTTCATAAGCAGAATCTTCAATCGGTATTACCCGGCCGCTTAAGTTTATGTTGATGATCTTTTTCATTGTATATTATTTTGGTTGAAGTAGGTTTATGTTGGTTATTCACTTAGTGGTTCGCTGATTTTTTTACTGGTTAAAGCGTTTACTCCGTTTGATAGCTCGTTCCAGGTTTGTTCCAGTTCCTTGTAAAAGCTTTCTCCTTTTTCGGTTAACATAAAATATTTGCGGGGCGGGCCGGAGTTGCTTTCTACCCAACGATAGGTTAACATTTCTGCATTCTTGAGCCGGGTTAGCAGCGGGTATAAAGTTCCTTCCAATATTTGAAGATTAGCAGCCCTCATCTCTTCTACTATATCACTCGGATAAGCTTCACCCCGGCGGATGATGGAAAGAATACAAAATTCCAGTATCCCTTTCCGCATCTGACTCTGTGTATTTTCAATATTCATAGCCCTTCGTTTTACTAATATGACTCAAAGATAAGGCGATATTTGGTACTATGCAACACAAAGTACTAAATAATTTTAGGTAATGGCTAATAAAAGTGGATATCTTCGAGGTCTAATGTATTTATTATCAATAGCTTCTGATTTTTTTAGTCAATCAAAAATATTTTTTGCCCTTCCACAAAAGGCAAAATATCTATATAGCCGAGCGAAAAACCCTTTAGGGCGGGGAGAAAATTTTGCCGATTTTTACAGCTCAGTTTTCTACATGAAGAAATTTTTTCCCGCTTTTTTACTTTTGATCATTACATTTTGCTCTTGTTCGGATAAATACCAGGCCTATCGAAGCAGGTATCAATTTAAAAGCAATGATGGCCGGCCAGATTATAGCCATTTAAACTATTGGGCTGCTCATCCCTGGAAATGGGACCCTTCGGATAGTGTACCGCAACCATTAAAACCTGAAATAAAAGATTCAATGGTAGATGTTTTCTTTTTATATCCTACATCATACACGAAGAAAAAAAAGGATGGAAATAATAATGCATTAATTGATGATGATTATATCAATGCAAAGACTGATTACTCATCGATCTTATACCAAGCCAGTGTTTTTAATCAGCAATGCAGAGTGTTTGCTCCACGATACAGACAAGCACATATCTCTAACTTTTTTTCAAAAGATAAGGAAAAAGCCGCGGCGGCGTTTGAGTTGGCGTATGAAGATGTAAAAAATGCGTTTGAATTTTATTTACAAAGTTGGAATGGCAGCCGTCCAATCATTATTGCATCTCACAGCCAGGGAAGTTTGTTGGCAGAACGATTATTGAAAGAATTTTTTGAGGGCAAGACTTTACACAACAGATTAGTAGTGGCGTATATAATCGGCTGGCCGGTACCTAATGATTATTTTTCTACTTTGAAAATGTGTGAAGACTCTTTACAAACAGGATGCATCTGCAGTTGGCGCACTTTTAGAAAAGGCTATGTGCCTTCATACATGAAAAAAGAAAACTCCAGTTCGAAGAATTCTTTTGGAAATGGAAATTCATTTGTTACCAACCCTCTTACGTGGACAACTAACTCATCATATGCTCACAGATCTTTAAACAAAGGAAGTATATTGATCAATTTCAATAAAGTATATAGCAATACTACTGATGCACAAATAAGTAATGGTTTGCTGTATGTGAATAGACCCAAATTTCCCGGTAGCTTTTTTTACTTAACCCGTAACTATCATGTGGGAGATATTAACCTGTATTATATGAACATCCGGGAAAATGTAAAAAGAAGAATCGATATGTTTTGGAAACAGTAAACTATTGATTCTTTAGCCATTCTTTTTCTTCTTTTGATATTTTTATGACAGCATACTTTTTAACTATATTAATAGTTGCTTCATCTAACACATCAACTACATTTTTATAAGACGCTTCTTCGGCGGGTTTAATTAACATCATTAATCCGTTTCTTCCTTCTTTCATTTTACTGTTTCTGTCCAAAGAATTTTGCTTTTCCATAATCACTTTTCGCAATCCATCTTTCCCCGAAAAATTAGTTCTAATAATTCCACCGCTGTTGCTGGCATTTTTCCAATCACCATCATAATAGTAAACAGCGTTATTCTTATCGAGAAGTATCGTTAATGCATTTGATTCGCCCAGTTTCGAATCTCCCTCTTTCGGCATACTTAATAGCATGACTGTTGGCTTGCTTAGTTCAGTAGTGATGACAAAAAACGAAATGAGCAGAAATCCCAGATCAACCATCGGGGTCATGTCGATTTTCAGATTATGTTTTATCATTCCTCTTACACCTGCTTTTTTCCGGGAGAATAACGAGTCGTTATTGTTTGTTGAGTCTATCTGTGACATAAGCGTAGTTTACTTATGAGATACAGATTGTAAATTATTCCACAAGTACAAATGCTGCCCAGTAAAAAGGAGAATATTTTTTTCTCATATCTGTCTGTGCCTGTGCAAATGCATCACTGATTGTTTTTCCTTTTATCCAATAAGAATAAAACGCTGTCATCAAGTCCGCTGTTTCTTTATCAGGTACCTGCCAGAGACTCACTATCATTTTCTTTACGCCAGCCATTTTAAATGCCCGTTGCAAACCAAATACCCCTTCACTTCCTTTTACATCACCTAGTGCTGTTTCGCAGGCACTAAGTACTAAGAGTTCAGTATTGCTGAGATTGAGTTGCGATATTTCGTAGGCTGTTGCAATACCATCTTCTATTCCTTCTATTGGTGTTTTACCACTCCACGCAAAGTTGCCTCCTGCTAGTATTAATCCGCTTCGGAGCAAGGGATCCCCGGCTAGTGTGTATGCGTTTTCATTATTTACTGAGTTCTCCTTTTTCTTTTTTTCTATCTCTGGTAGAAAGAAACCATGCGTAGCTATATGTAAAATTTGTGGTGAGTTGCCGCTTAATGCTTTTAGATTTTCTTCGGATGCTGCAAATTGTGTAAAAACCTTTGTACTTGTTTTATTTTTTGTTAGTAAAGATTGTATGGTTTTTACCTCTTGCGCAGTTCCGGGAAGTTTACTCCACACACCGCCTCTTATTCCCCTGTTCTTTATAGCATAAATGTTTGTACTGTTATTTTCTTTACTCACTCTCTTTTTTGTCAATGCTACACTGTCCATACTAAAGCTGGCATCGCCAAACAATACAATACTTTGTGGTTTGGTATTTTGCTTTTCACTTTCCCTTAATACTATTTGTCTGGTACTGGTATATTGCTGTAATTGATATTTATCCATCAACACTTTATTACTATCAACAGGCAGTGCATGGAAAGCTATGTTGAATAATTTACCGGCCGGCGAGTAAGAAATTTTCTTCACTTTTTTTAAATAGGGTTCTAATGGCTGCCATACTAATTGATAGAGTTCTTTTCCTAAAGTGGCAGTAGTATTGTTTTCGACTTTAAACCCCCGGTAAAAACTATTCACCATTGCAGTAGCTGTTGTTCCTGCACTTTTAAATAACTGCTGCAATTGTCTTTCTTCAAACAAAGGAACAAATCGAGGTCCAGCATCATCCTTTCTAATAATATAAGCCGCATAAAACACACTGTCTGTCCAACCTTTACTATACAAATTGAAATTCACAAATTCTATTGCTACTTCATCTTTCTGTAAATTCTTTTGTACTTCAGTAAGTGAAATTCGTTCTGCTAATTGTTGATGGTTAAAGCTGACTGACATGCGACTAAGATCTTTCTCTATTTTTTCTGTTCTCCCTTCCAACTCCTCCAAATTTAATTCCCGTTTACCCACCGGCAGGGAGTATTGTTTCGCAAGAAAATTCTTTGCTGCCATCCATTGGGAGAACATTTGTATTACCGCACTGTCTTTACTGTTGCGAACAGTAGCAATCATATTTTTTGTATCGGAAAGAGCGAGGGATTTTAGTGCTAACTGAAGATTAAAATTATTTACCCGTAAAGCAGAGGAGGCTTTAGGGTAACTATACATCAGGTTATTATTAATCTCTGTAATTGCAGATTTGTTAGCCAAATAATTTCCTTTTTCCTTTTCAGAAAGCGTTGGAAATATTTTGATAAGATTATTTAAAGCGATGCTGCTCCCCGCAACAGCAGCTGGCTCTGCTTTAGCATATTCTTCTATCGTTATATATAAAACTGCAAGATTGTTTAGACTTGAAGCATATGCAGAACTAAATTGCCCTTGCAAATTTTTATAAATTTCTTTTGCCTGAATATAAAACGACTCTGCTTTTTCGAATTGCCCTTTTCCTTTATAAATCATTCCCAGGTTGTTGAGGCTGTTGGCATATTCTGTATGATTACTACCAAATATTTTCTTTAGAATTCCGGTTGCTTCCGTACAAAAAAGTTCTGCTTTTTCGTAATCTCCAAGTTCTATATACAAAACACCAAGATTGTTAAGACTGGTGGCATAATCAGGATGCTCTTCACCCAACACTTTTTTCCGGTTAGAAATTGTTTGCTGGCAAAGTTGAATAGCTTTTTCATACTTACCAGTAGCAGCATATAGCTGAGAAAGATTATTGATACTAATAAAAAAAGAAGGATGGTTTTGCCCCAATAATTTTTCCCTGATTTCTTTCGACACTATAAATGCTACTTCGGCCTTATCGTACTGGCCTATTGCCAGATATAATGCTCCAAGATTATTTATACTGGTAGCAAATTCAATGCTGCCTTCCCCTTTTGTTTTTTGCCTGATAGATACTGCCTGTAAATACAAAGGTTCAGATTTAGCATAATTTTCATTCGACAAATACAAAGAAGCGAGATTATTCAGACTTGTAACAAAATCATCATCAGTTTCTCCCAGTATTTTTTTTCTAATCTCCATGGCTTGTCTGTAAAGAGCCTCTGCTTTTTCATACTCATCTACTGCTGCATATAATGCGCCAAGGTTATCCAGGCTGGTAGCAAAATCAGGATGCTCTTCACCCAATACTTTTTTTCTCACTTGTAGTGCTTCTAAATGGTATGGTTCCGCTTTTACATAATCACCCATATAATAATAGAGAGTAGCCAGATTGTTTACTAACGTAGCATAATCAGGATGTTGCTTCCCTAATAAATTTTCTTTGATTGAAATTAATTCTTGATAAACAGGGACTGCTTTAGAATAGTATCCTGCAGTTAAATATACCCAACCAAGGTTTTCAAGATTAGTAGCATAATCGGGATGCGCTGTGTTCAATTCCTTTTTAGCCTTGTCAAATGCACTTTCTGCATATGGAATAGCTTCATCATATTTTCCTTGCTGAAAAAGCTCCACAAATTTCTTATTGAGATCGAGCAGGGTTTGCGATTTTCCAGCAATCGGAAGTAAAAACAAAAGACATATAATGTACAAACATTTCATTACCGGAAGGGAAGGTTGTACTAAATATAAGAAATATCCTGTGGGTTCATTTATTCCACCAGCACAAAAGCCGCCCAATAAAAAGGAGAGTATTTCTTTCGCATTTCAGCTTGGGCTTGTGTGAAGGCATCATTAATTGTTTTGCCCTTCATCCAATAAGAATAAAAGCTTGTCATTAGTTCTGCGGTTTCTTTATCTGGCACCTGCCAAAGGCTTACGATCATTTTCTTTACTCCTGCCATTTTAAAGGCTCTTTGTAAACCAAATACTCCCTCGCTTCCTTTTACATCTCCCAAGGCTGTTTCGCAGGCACTGAGTACAACGAGTTCGGTATTACTAAGATTGAGTTGCGATATTTCGTAAGCCGTTGCAATGCCATCTTCTACTCCTTCTATTGGTGTTTTGCCACTCCAGGCATAGTTTCCTCCTGAAAGAATTAGTCCACTTCGTAGCAATGGGTCATCGGCTAAAGAAAAAGTAGAGGCTTCAACAAGACCTGCGTCTTTTTTCTTTTTTTCTGTTTGTGGTAAAAAGAAGCCATGTGTTGCTATATGTAATATTTGAGGTGAGTTACCGCTAAGTAATTTCAAATTTTCTTCGGAGGCAGTGGTTTGTATGAATTTTTTGGTGCTGATATTATTTTGATCAAATATTTGTTGGATTGCTTTTACTTCCTGCGCTGTTCCAGGTAAACTATTCCAAGTATTGTTGTCGCCACTTCTATTTTGGAATGGGTAAGTAATGCTGGTTATCTTTTTTGTTTGTTCATTTTTTTGCTTGACAAGCTGTAAACTATCGCTAGAAAACATTGCATCACCAAATAAAACAATATTGGCCGGCATTACAAATCCGTTTTCTGAATTACGTAATGCTACTTCTCTTGTACTAACATACTGCTGAAGCTGGTATTTATCCATTAATAATGATGAACTATCAACCGGAAGTGCCTGAAAAGCAATGGCATATAATTTTCCTGCTGGTGAGTAGGATACGACCTTCGCCCCATTTAAATACGGCTCCAGTGGCTCCCAAACAAGTTTATATAATTCCCTTCCAAGAAATGCGGTACTCTTACCCTCAACTTTCAATCCTCTATAAAAACCCGCAACCATGCTGGTTGGATTTTTTCCAACACTATCAAAAAGTCGTTGTAATTGACTTTCCTCGCAAAGAGGAATAAATACAGGAACAGGATTATGTTTATTTAAAATATACGCAGCGTATAGTACACTATCCGTATTTTTTTTATTGTAATAACGAAATCGGACAAACTCTATGGCAACTTCAAATTCTTGTAGCCCTTTCCTTACATCCTTCAATGATATATGCATCTTGGACTGTTCGTTGCGAAATACTGCTAACTTTCTGCTGAGCTCTTTTTCAGAATTTTCAACAGTAGTTTCTAATTCTTTCAAATCAGGTCGTCTTTTATCCGGTGGCAGTGCATATTGAGCTGATAATAATATTTTACCGTCTTGCCATTCTTTAAATAGCCGACGAATGGTGCTGTCTGTGTTTTGCTGAAGCAATGAAAGTATATTCCTTGTATCAGTCATGCTAAATGATTTGAAAACAAGTTGCTGGTTCATCGCATTAATTAGCATAGATGAATCAACTTTTTTATACTTGTATACAAAACTGTTGTTCAATTGAATCATATCAGTGTTTTCATTCAGGTAATTTGCTTTTTCTTTTTCAGAAAAAACAGTGAAATTCTTCTGTAAGTTTCGGATGGCCGTGTTACTATTTTGCAGGTATAATGGAATGGCTTTGCTAATTTGTCCACTATTGGAATAGAGTACGGCTATGTTTCTTAGTATAGCAGAATAAATGGGGTTGTTTTCACCGCTACCCTTTTTAATGATAGCTAATGCTTCAAAATAAAGAGGTTCTGCTTTACGATACAACCCCGTAGCAGTATATAATTCAGCAAGGTTGTTAGCCCCGATGGCATATTCTTGTTTTCCTTTGCCGGATATTTTAACTTTAATAGCAAGTGATTCTAAAAGGTATTGTTCCGCTTCTTTATAATTACCCTGATGAAGATTTAATAATCCAAGGCCGTTCAGACAAGAAGAATAGTTTAATGATTTACCCTGTGCAGTTTTATAAATATTCATTGCGCTAATAAAAAGAGGTTCAGCTTTTTCAAAATTATTCATGCTGGTATATAAACTAGCCAGCCTATAAAGTAGTAATGCATAACCTGGAGATGTTTCTTCTTTTACTTTTTTATAGATTTCAATGGCTTCATTAATCATTGTTTCCGACTTCTCATATTGATACATCGATCGATATAAGCTAGCTAGTTGATTCAACGCTTTTGCATAAGCAATTTCTTCGCCGGGCAAATTGCCGGTAATATCTTTAGCTATAATATACAGAGGCTCCGCTTTCTCATATTGACCTGACTGTATATACAGTGTAGACAGCCTGCTAAGTTTATTCATGTACTCCGGATCGGATTGTGGCAAATCCCGAAATTCTATTTCCTCTGCCTCAATTAGAGCTAGTGCTGCCTTTTCATAAAAACCTTGTGCTCTATATACTTCACCCAGGCTATGGAGGCTTACTGCATAATCGGGATGGTTCGCTGGTAATATTTTTTTTCTGATGTTGACTACTTCTTGAAAGAACAATTCAGCTTTAACATATTTAGCATTACGCTGATAAAACTCTCCCATTAGCTGTACACTAATAGCATACGCAGGATCGGTTGGTCCCAGAATTTTTTTCCTGATATCCATTGCGCTGATAAAAAGAGGTTCTGCTATTGCATCATTATTGAAATGTAAATGGATTACCCCCAGGTTGCTTGTACTTGTTGCAACGGTTGTATCTGGCTCTTTTGATTCTTTTTTCGCTATTTCAATTGCTTTTTTCGCTATTTCAATTGCTTTTTTCGCTATAACAAAAGCGTCTTCATAATCAGCATTATTATATAGCTCCCTGAACTGCTCGTTCAATTCCCTAGCTGTTTGTGAAATAGACAAAAGGGAGCTAAGCAATAGAAACCCGAGAAGCAAAGTATATTTCATGAGAAATGTTGAAGTGTGCGGTCATACAAGGTAGAGTATTACATCACCTAAACAGTACCCTGCACAGGGTACAAAAAAAATAGAGTACTTATACCTTCGTTAAAGAAATAATTCCAGCAAAATTGATAAACGAGTCGATGAGTCTTATTCAACTAGCACAAATGCAGCCCAATAAAAAGGAGCATACTTCTTTCGCATATCAGCCTGTGCCTGGGCAAAAGCATCGTTGATAGTTTTGCCTTTCATCCAATAAGAATAGAATGCTGTCATTAGCTCTGCAGTTTCTTTATCCGGCACCTGCCAAAGACTTACGATCATTTTCTTTACCCCCGCCATTTTAAAGGCTCTTTGCAAACCAAATACTCCCTCGCTTCCTTTTACATCTCCCAATGCTGTTTCGCAAGCACTTAGTACAACAAGTTCTGTATTGCTTAAGTTAAGTTGCGAAATTTCATACGCAGTTGCTATTCCATCTTCTACTCCATCAATCGGTGGCTTACCGCTCCATGCATAGTTGCCCCCTGCTAATATTAATCCGCTTCTTAGTAATGGATCATCGGCCAAGGTGTAGGTGTTTTCGCTATTGAAATGATTGTCGTTTCTTTTTTTGTCTGGCTCGGGTAAAAAGAAACCATGTGTAGCAATATGTAATATTTGTGATGAGTTGCCGCTGAGAGCTTTCAAGTTTTCTTCGGAAGCGGTTATTTGAGTAAATGATTTTGTGGTGATTTTGTTTTGTTCGAATACTTGTTGAATTGTTTTCACTTCCTGTGCTGTTCCGGGCAGACTGATCCAGGTATTGTTTTCGTCATTTCTTTTTTTGGGTGTGTAAATGGAGGTCGATATAGTATTCTTATCCGGATTATAAATTTTTTGTTTTACTAACTGCAAACTATCCAAAGTAAAGCTGGCATCACCAAACAAAGTAATATACTGTGGTTTACTATTTTGTTTTTCCTGTTCTCTTAATACTACTTGCCTTGTGCTGGTGTATTGTTGTAGTTGAAATTTATCCATCAATACTGTTGTACTATCTACTGGCAATGCATGAAAGGCTATACTATATAATTTCCCGGCAGGTGAATAAGAAATTTTTTTTACATTTTTTAAATAGGGTTCTAATGGTTGCCAGATGAGTTTGTACAATTCTGCGCCCAAAGTTCCTGCTGTGTTTTTTTTCTTTAATTCCAGTCCCCTGTAAAATTGGCTGACCATTGCTGATGCTGTTGTGCCGGCGCTGTCAAAGAGTTTTTGTAGTTGTTTTTCTTCGCAAAGCGGAACGAAGATTGGAATGGAATCACTTTTAGGTAGTATATATGCTGCATAGATTGTGCTATCAGTCCATTCATTGTTAAAGAGTCGAAATGAAACAAACTCAATAGCAACCTCGTTATTTTTTAGATTGTCCCTAATACTGGCAGCAGTAACTTGTACTTTTTGTTGCTGTATCCTAAAACTGGAAAGCTTTCTGTTTAGTTCTTTTTCCAGTGCTTCAGTTGTTTGTTCAATCCCAAAAAGTGTTGTTGTTCTTTTTAGAAGGGGTAAGGAATATTCTTTAGCCAATAGAATTTTATTATTTTGCCAATGTTCCAGTAAATTTTTTATTGCAGTGTCTTTAGTTTGAGCCGCTGTCTCAAATAAATTCCTGATGTCTGAAAGTATAAACGATTTAAAAATTAATTGTTGATTGAAATTGCTGACGATTAATGCTGATGAAGCTTTATTATTTCTATACAAAAAACTATTATTCGTTGGTAAAAGAGAGGTCACTCTTTTTAAATAGTTTACTTTTTCTTTCTCTGAAAGCACACTAAAGCTTCTTTGCATATTTTCGATTTCAATGCGGCTGCTTTGAATCAGCAATTGTTCTGCTTTAGTAAACTGGTGAATGCTTTCATACAAGTTTGCCAGGTTATTTAAACTTGCTGCGTAAACTTTATGATTTTCTCCAAATATTTTTTTTCTTATCTCTTTTGATTGCTGATATAATGGCTCTGCTAAATTATACCTGCCTTCGTCTTTGTATACTAACGCCAGATTATTAACAGTCGTCGCAAAATCGGGATGATTTTCTCCAAACACTCTTTTTGAAATAGCTACTGCTTCAATATATAATGGTTCGGCCTTTGTTAACTCTCCTTTTGTGTGATAAAGAGCGGCAAGATTGTTAAGAGTGGTAACATCCGTTGGCTGGTTTGTACCCAAAATTTTTTTCTCAATTTGAAGTGCCTGGGTAAAAAGAGATTCCGCTTTTTGGTAATGACCCATTTTCCCATATAACAATCCAAGATTGCAAAGATCAGAAGCATAATCCCGATGATTTTCCCCCAACACCTTTTTATCTTTTTCTACAACACGTAAATAAAGTAGTTCTGCTTTTTCATACTGCCCCACCTGCCAGTAAAGACCGGCCAAGTTGCTGATATCGGAGATATAATCAGGATGATTTTCCCCTAACACTTTTTTATCAATTTCAATTGCTTGTAGATAAAGTGGCTCAGCCTTTTCAAAATGACCCATTTTCTCGTATAGAGAGGCCATGTTATTGAGGCCTGAGGCATAAATACGATGACCATCTCCAAAAATTTCTTTTCGAAGTTGTATTGACTTTACTAAAAAATCTTCTGCTTTTTTATACTGCCCCAACTCTGAATAGACTGCAGCAAGATTGTTAAGGCTCGTAGCATAGTTTCTATTTTTTGTTCCAAATTGGTTTTGTGCAGAGTCCTTTGCCGCCAAAGCAATCGGAAGGGCCGAAAGAAATTGATTTCTTTTAAACAGCTCAAGAAATTGATTATTCAATTCTTTCCAGCTTTGGCTATAAGACAACGTTGTTATTCCCAAAAAAAATATGACTGTTACCAGCTTATTCATTAAGTATGATTGGGTAATTCTGTAAGGTATATTTTTATTGAATTAAAGCAATACCATTATCAGGGTATGTTCAAAAAAGGCAAGCATTTCTAAAAACCATATAACTGATAAAGCCATTCTTCCAGTTGGAAGAATGGCTGCTTATTTTGATTTATTAAAATTTGCTTCGAGCTTAAAACTCCGCACTACCCGGCGTTCTTGGAAAAGCAATTACGTCTCTGATATTCGTCATACCTGTAACAAATTGCACCATGCGTTCAAAACCAAGACCAAAGCCTGCATGCGGAACTGTTCCAAAACGTCGGGTATCAAGATACCACCAAAGTTCTTCCAATGGTATGTGCATTTCGGTCATCCTTCTTTCCAGCTTATCTTGTCTTTCTTCCCGTTGAGAGCCGCCAACTATTTCTCCGATACCGGGAGCCAATATATCCATAGCAGCTACGGTTTCTTTTCCAGCTTCGCAACCATCATTCTGCCGCATATAAAAAGCTTTGATGGCAGCAGGATAATTATACAGTATAACTGGTTTCTTGAAATGTTTTTCTACCAGATATCTTTCATGTTCACTTTGCAGATCCATGCCCCAACCGGTTATCTCGTACTGGAATTTCTTTTTCTTATTGTGATTGCTGTCTTTTAATATCTGAATGGCATCCGTATAAGTCAATCGTTCAAATCCGTTGGCTAAAACAAATTCTAATTTTTCCAGCAATCCCATTTCGCTTCGCTTATCCTGCGGTAATTGTTTTTCTTCTTCTGCTAATCGCTGCGCCAAAAATTCAAGATCTTCTTTGTTGTTCTCTATTGCATACTTAATGATGTACTTGATAAATTCTTCCGCCAAGTTCATGTTGTCTTCCAGGTCATAGAAAGCCATTTCTGGTTCTATCATCCAGAATTCTGCCAGGTGCCTTGCAGTGTTACTATTCTCTGCCCGGAAGGTAGGACCGAATGTATAAATATCGCCAAAGGCAGTTGCCCCTAACTCCCCTTCTAATTGTCCGCTCACTGTTAGGTTAGTGCTACGACCAAAAAAATCTTCTTTGAAATTTATTGAGCCGTCTTCATTCTTTGGAGCCGTTCCATCAAGCGGTAAGGTTGTTACTTTAAACATTTCGCCTGCACCTTCTGCATCACTTGCGGTGATGATAGGTGTGTGCATGTACACAAAGCCTTTTTCATTAAAGAATTTATGTACGGCAAAAGCCAGGGCATGTCGTACACGAAACACTGAGCCAAAGGTGCTGGTACGAAAACGCAAATGTGCTTTCTCTCTTAAAAACTCTAGGCTATGTTTCTTTGGTTGCAACGGATATTTTTCTGCATCGCTATCGCCCAGTATTTCTATTGATGTGGCGTTCAAATCCATTTTTTGCCCCTTGCCAAGAGAAGGAACAACAGTGCCTGTTACTTTTAAAGAGGCGGATGTGGTGATACGTTTCAACAATTCATCATCCTGGCTTCCGAGAGCCACTACTACCTGTATATTATTATTGGTGCTGCCATCATTTAATGCGATGAACTGGTTGTTGCGAAAAGTTCGCACCCAACCCATTACTGTTACTTCTTGTCCTGATGGATCTATGGAAAGCAGCTCTTTTATTTTGATTCTTTTGTTGAACATATCCTTTATTTAAGGTCGGCAAAGATAACTACTGATTATGCGGATTAAAAAGGATTTTGACTGGCGAAAAGCGAACCGGACCCTGAACGGAGCGTCGCAACGCCTGCCTAATCAGGGAACTGAAGCTGGCAAACTCCAAAAATTTTTGATTTTGCCGATTTTAGCCTATAATTGCATTGGAAAGAGGCCGATAAGTTTTGTTCTCCATGGCTTTTAGCTCATTTTACCTGCCGATTTCATTCAACATAAATTCAAACTTTTTTCTGATTTCAAGACTGGTCCACCCCGAGTTGTGACTAACCTCAAGATGATTATATGTACGATATTCTACAACTGAACGACATGCTCGTTCCTGAGTTGCTTGACATTGCTGAGCAATTAAAAATTCCCAATGCTAAAAAACTGGCTAAACAGGATTTAGTGTATAAAATATTAGATAGCCAGGCTCTTGCCGGCTCTAAAGGTGCTAAGCCCAGCAGCGATGATGGAAAACGTAAACGAATTATTAAAGCTACTACCAGTAACTCTACAGAAGAAGCTGTGGTGGAAGACGATGATGACGATAAAAAACCTATAAAAAAATCTCCAATGCCCCCTAAAAAAGAAGACAAGACGCCGCCAATTAAACGGGCCCGAAAAAAACCTGAAGAAAAAGAAGAGGCACAACAACCAGAACAACAACCTGCGTTTATAGTGCCACCGCCACCAGCCCCAACTCCTGCAGCAGTAATAGAAATGTTGCAGGCTGGTGACTCTCAGGTACAGCAGCAACAACCCAATCAGCCCCAACAAGGTGAGAACAACGGCGGACAAAATAAAGTGTACCCTCCCCGCAGAGAACAACAATTCAATGTGGAGTTTGATGGTGTGATATTGGGTGAGGGTGTGTTAGAAATGATGCCGGACGGCTATGGTTTTCTTCGTTCATCCGATTACAACTATTTATCATCACCGGATGATGTATATGTTTCTCCCTCTCAAATAAAATTATTCGGATTAAAAACCGGTGACACGGTACATGGTGCTGTTCGTCCGCCGAAAGAAGGTGAAAAATATTTTGCTTTATTAAAAGTTGATACGATCAATGGAAAAAGTCCTGAAGAAGTAAGAGACCGTGTGCCGTTTGATTACCTGACTCCTTTGTTTCCATTTGAAAAATTAAACCTGTTTACAAAACCTACCGATCTTTCTACAAGGATCATGGATCTGTTTACACCAATAGGTAAAGGACAACGTGGATTGATAGTAGCACAACCCAAAACTGGTAAAACGATGCTACTAAAAGCAGTGGCAAATGCTATTGCTGAAAATCATCCTGAATGTTACCTGATGGTGGTACTTGTTGATGAACGTCCGGAAGAGGTTACCGATATGGAGCGAAGCATTAAAGGAGAAGTA
>CAZXMP010000076.1:0-18228 GCA_964641575.1 uncultured Chitinophaga sp.
AACCTGGTTGTAAATTATAACCAGAACAGTTATGATAACAGTAACAACACAGAATATCAAAACATTAATCGCTTTGATGAGTTATGGAGGTTGAGCAGGCGGCAGGTACAAAGTGAGGGTGATAATTACAGTCCCAATCTTAATTTAAGTTATACCTGGAAAAGAAAACTGGGTGAAACCTTGCGAATAATCACCGGGTATAGTTTTTCCTCTAATCAAAATGACCGGCTTTTTTACCAGCAGTTTTTCAATCCGGATTTTACACCCAATGGTATTGACTCAATGCAGCAGCAATTAAATAATACAAAGATCAATAACTATAGTATTCGGATTAATTATGATAAAATGCTGGATAACAAAAAAACATTTTTGTCATTAGGTACAGCACTTAACCGTAACAACAACCATGTAGTCGTAAATGCCACCTACAAAAAGAAACCGGAAGGAACTATGGAGAAACTGGAATTACTGAGTAATGATTTCTGGTTTCATCAAACAGTCAGTAATCTACGGGCATCCGTAAAGCAGATACTGGGCAAAGATTTCAGTTTCACCGCCGGAACTTCAGTAGAAAAAACAGATATCTGGTTTGAATTGTTGAAAGAAAGCCGTGATGTGAAGAACGATTATTTTACCTGGCTTCCATTTGCCAACATCAATAAGACCTGGAAAGACAAATTAAACCTGACATTCGCCTATCGTAGAAGCATCCGCAGACCTGGTATTGGCGAATTAAATCCTACTATTGATTTTTCTGATCCCTACAATGTTCGTTTTGGTAACGAAAAACTGGAGGCATCCACTGCACATAATTTTGATTTTATAGCCGGAAGAACAAAACCGAAATACTATATAAACATTGGAGTTGGGTATAACAGTGTGCAGGATATTTTTAGCCAGGTCCGAACATTGTTACCTGAAGGAAAAACACAGGTTACCTGGGAGAATATCAGCGGCCGTAAGGAGTATGAAGTAAGCAGCTGGAATGGTGTTACTATCACGAAAAAACTAAAAGTGAATGTTAGTGCCAGTTATACATACAGTAAATACAGTGCTTTTGATATATCAGTTCGTAAGTTTCGCAATGGGGGTTCTTTTACTTCAAATATTAATTCAAGTTTTGCACCTACTGACAAATGGAATGTTACAGGTGGTTTCAACGTAAACCGGTTTGGTAACCCTCAGGGATTTGCCCGTTGGAATACCAGTATGAATTTGGGCTTACAAAAGAAATTCTTCAATAAGAAAATGGTGGTTACGGTAAATGTAATTGACCCCTTTGTAAACCAGCAGCGCAGGATATTTACCTATGGCACCAATTTCAATTTAGAAAGCTTTAGCATCACACAAACCCGAAATTTCAGGTTGAGTTTGGCTTATAATTTGACAAAGACCCCGAAGAAAAAACCGGTGGTGCTTCCCAAACTAAAGTAGCAAGGCAGTGGTTTTAAAATACCTACTTCTGGGTATTTTTAATAAACAGGTAGTCAAAAATTACTCTTCTTCATTTCTTCTTGCTATCTTCAAAGCATATCTCCTTTTGAAACAAAAGTGCAACCGAATGGACAAGGAGAACTTACCCATCCCATCTCTGAAAACACTCCAATTTTAGGAAGACCTGTTAAGGATTATTAGCAAACACATTGTGGCGATTAGATTGTCTTTAAATTCAGATGCATTGTATGGTCATTAGATTGTTATATGTTGTATTGGCTTTATTTTCATTTCTCCCGGAAGTTGAGGCTCAGTCATGGCAACATTACCGGGACAATGCTGATACGTTTAGAGTGCAAAAGAATACAGACAGTGCCATTAAATATTATACGCTTTCTAAACAGCTTATCCCAAAAGATTCTGTTTACTCCGACTCTTATATTCAAATCCTTACCAATATTGCCAATCTCTTTTATTTTAATAAAAGTCAATATGCAGCCGCTGAACCTTTTTATCTGGAAGCAAGAGAGGTAATTAAACAAAAGCATGGTGCAGCTAACGACATGTATGCATACAATGCCAACTTTCTCGGACAGATTTATTATCTGCTACGTCAGTACAATAGAGCAGAAACATTTTATATAGAAGCAAAAGAGATTTGGGAAACAATCCACACAAAGAAAAGCCGGGAGTATGCGGGAAGCTGCAATGCACTAGGAATTTTATACAACGACAGCGGACAATTTGAAAAAGCAGAAGCCCAGCATTTGGAAGCAAGAGCTATCCGGGAGCAATTGTTTACCAAAGAGCATGGTGCGTATGCACAAAGTTGTAATAACCTGGCGGCTATTTACTGGAACCTTGGTCAGTATGATAAGGCAGAACCATTAGCATTAGAAGCTAAAGAAATACGAGGAAGAGTTAAAGGAATTCCGAAGGCTACCTATGCTATAAGCTGTGTAAATCTTGCCAATATTTATCGAGACATGGGAAAATTCCAGCAGGCAGAGCCATTGTATATTGAGGCAAGAAAAGTAAGAGAGGAAGCATTTACAAAGCAACATGATGACTATGCACTTAGTTGTACTATTCTTGCCGACCTCTATTATTTTATGAAGCAATATGATAAGGCGGAACCACTTTATCTCGAAGCAAAAGATATAAGACAAAAAATAGCTCCTAATGGTTATTACTATGCACAAAGTTGCAGTGATATTGCACAGCTATATAGAGAAATGGGAAAATTTGATGAAGCAGAATCACTTGCAAGTGAAGCAGGAAAGCTATTTGAAGGAATTGGTGCAGCGGCTGAAGCAGATATAGCTATCAATAAAAACAGTCTTGGTTCCTTGTATTTTGTTACTGGTAAATACGAAAAGGCTGAACAATTTCTATTGCAAGCAAGAAATTTATGGGAAAAGAATCTGGGTGAAGAGCACCCATTTTATACAAGCAACACATTAAGTCTTGCAAAAGTATATTGGGCGGATAATAAAATTGTAAAGGCAAACGAATTGTATGAAAAAGCATTTGAAGCACAAAATGCACAAGCTGCCCGGATGTTCTCCTTTACTTCTGAAGATGAAAAACAATTATACCTGGATAATATAGCAGGGGCAGAAGGCGAATATTATTCTTTTTATTTTGACAAGTTAAACATCGGAAATAAAGGCCAGCCATATTTGATTTCCTTGTTGCGAAGAAACCAGATACTTTCTTCGGCCAAACAATTGCATCAGATTATTTATAACAGTGGAGATACAGCACTTTCAAAAAAGTATGACACCTGGATAGAATTGAAAAAACAAATAGCTGCACTTTACTCCAGGGTAGATGATGTTCCAAAGGAGCATTTAAAAGACATAACAGAAAAAGCTTCCTTGCTGGAAAAAGAATTAGTTCGCAATTCTGCAGCTTTCAAAAATACACAGCAGGTAACGGTTGATTGGAAGGCCATACAACAACAGCTAAAACCTTCTGAGGCAACGATAGAGTTTATTGAATTCAATTATTTTGACGGACGTCGCCAGACAGACAGTACTTATTATGCAGCACTCGTTTTAAGAAAAGATATGGAAGAGCCGGCCTCAGTCATGTTGGTTGAAAAAACTCAATTGGAAAATTTGTTGACAAAAACAGCAGACGGTGGACAAAGTATCAATACTTTTTATACGAGAGGATTAAAAGTAAAAACAGACAGCACCTTATCAAGGCAGGCTTATAATGCTATCTGGAAACCATTGGAAGAAAAATTGAAAGGGGTAACAAAAATTTATTTCGCACCGGCCGGTTTATTATATCGCATTGCATTTGCAGCTTTGCCGATGGATAATAATACCGTTTTAAGTGATAAATATCAATTAATACAACTATCCACTACTGCTGCTGTTGTCAACCAACATTCCAGTATTATAAAGGCGAATGATAAAATATATTTATTCGGTGGCATTAAGTATGTAACTGATAGTACTGATGTAAAGCCAATAGCAGCATCAGGTGGCCTTGCCAAAAGAAGTGGTTTTGAGTATTTACCCGGTACAGCCAAAGAGGTAAAAGAAATTGCAAAGACCGGAAGACTTAAAAAGTTTGCACCAACTGTCGTGCAAGGACTTGCGGCTAAAGAAAATGTAGTTAAAAGATTAACCGGTAAACAATCACCTGCAATATTACACATCGCCACACACGGTTTTTTCTTTGATGATCCATCGAAAAAGAAATCAAACGAAGGAATTGATTCTTCCGTTGGGGGTAAAGTATTTCAGCAATCCGGTAATTCATTATTACGTTCCGGCCTTCTGTTTGCCGGTGCTAATGATGCGTGGAAAGGAAATTATACTGCTGGTAAAGAGGACGATGGTATTCTTACTGCTTATGAAGTATCTAATCTTTATTTACCCAATACAAGTCTTGTAGTGCTTTCTGCCTGCGAAACAGCATTGGGTGATATAAAAGGAAGTGAAGGGGTGTATGGTTTACAACGATCTTTTAAAATGGCGGGGGTGCAACATTTGGTAATGAGCTTATGGAAAGTACCGGATGCAGAGACTGCCGAATTTATGCAGGTATTTTATAAAAATATGTTTGAAGGCAAAGCCATTACTACTGCATTTTATACAGCACAGAATTTAATGAGGAATAAGTATAGAAAGGAGCCTTATAAATGGGCTGCCTGGGTATTAGTGAAATGAGAAATTTTTAGACGAACCAAACCACCACCAACGGATGAAGAAAATTATTTTTTCGCTGATTTTTTTAATCTTGATAGTTCTGAACAGCCATGGTCAGGCAAACGAGTGGACATGGATGAAGGGAGATAATAATTCAACTGTTGTTGATAGTTCTCACCCGGTATATGGGCCTCTTGGTGTTTCCAGCTCAAGTTTCAGACCAGGAACAAGATCTGGCGCAACTATGTGGACAAGTGCGGATGGTACTATATGGCTTTTCGGAGGATCAGGATATGGTAATGGATTAACCTATGGGCAGCTCAACGATTTGTGGAAATATAATCCTGTTACTAATGAATGGACATGGATAAAGGGAGATAACACACCAAATAATTTTGGAGTGTATACAAACCCCACAGCATCTGCGAATAAACCAGGAGGACGAAGCCAGTCGGTTGGTTGGGTAGATGCGAACGGAGATTTTTGGTTGTTTGGCGGGTATGGTTATGCGGCTTCCGGTACTTATAGCTCTTTGAATGATCTATGGAGGTATACTGTTTCAACGAATACCTGGACATTTATAAAAGGCGACAATATTATTGATGTGGTTGGAGTTTACTCCAATGCTAATACATCTTTAATTAAGCCTGGTGCCAGGTATCACTCAACAGGGTGGAGGATAGGTGGAAATTTATATCTGTTTGGCGGCTGGGGAAAAGCCACTACTGCTTCAAGTGGTTATTTAAATGATCTATGGCGATATACAATTGCTACAAATACATGGACTTGGATAAAAGGTGATAATACAACATATAGTCCGGGTGTTTATTCAAATCCTGCTCCTCTGCTAAATAAGCCGGGGGCAAGAGAGTCGGCCACAAGTTGGATTGATGCAAATGGAATTGCATGGTTGTTTGGAGGAAATGGATATGCCGCTTCTGCTAATAGTGGTTTTCTAAATGATTTATGGAAATATGATGCTACTCTTAATACGTGGACATGGGTAAAAGGTGATGACGTTAGGAATATACTTGGGGTATATGGTTCTTTGGGAGTGCCTGATGTAAATAATAAACCTGGTTCAAGGCATTCAGCAGTAGGTTGGGCTGATAATGCAGGGAATCTATGGTTATTTGGGGGCACAACCCAATTTTATCTGTCGGATAATGATTTGTGGCGTTATAATATACTTGCCAATACATGGACATGGATGAAAGGTGCTAGTTATAGCGGAGCGAATGGACAATATGGAATCCAGGGAATACCAGATGACAATAACTTTCCGGGAGCCCGTAGTGGAATGTCTTCAGTTAAAGATGATGCGGGTAATTTTTGGTTGTTTGGTGGAGGCGGAAAAGGGTATCCATACAATAATTCTAATGTGTCATTAAATGAATTATGGAAATTCAACCCTGTTGTCAATCAATGGACATGGGTTCGACATAATAATGAAGTTGAAGTTTATTATCCCGGAAATTATGGAGTACAGGGTAATCCAGATATCAACAACAAACCTGGAGGAAAATCTAGCTCTTCTTATTGCTCTGATGGTAGTGGAAATTACTGGCTTTTTGGGGGGCTGGAAAATGCCGGTTTTCTAAATGATTTATGGAAATATAATGAAGCCTCTAATGTTTGGACCTTCATGAAAGGTGATTCTACTCCCAACCGGGTTGCTGTATACGGTACATTAGGTCAGCCTAATAGCCTTAATAAACCCGGAAGTAGAACAGGTTCGGTTATGTGGAAGGGCGGTTTGGACACATTGTGGTTATTTGGTGGAAGCGGGTATGGAAATTCGGAGCAAGGATTTCTTAGTGACCTATGGTGTTACAAAATTTCTAATAACACCTGGACTTGGATTAAAGGAGATAGTGCCGTAAATAAGGATGGTATATATAATCAGGCAATCAATTTAAATAGACCGGGTGGCAGAGCTGGTTCAGTAGCATGGGCAGATGCAGCAGGTAATTTGTGGTTATTTGGAGGGAGTGGTTATGATAATTCCGGATCGGGTTATCCTGTTTATTTTAATGATTTGTGGAAGTATAATCTTTCAACCAATATTTGGACATTTGTGAAAGGTGATATTATACCAGATCAACCCGGAATTTACGGATCAATAGGTGTTACTGATAATAATAATAAGCCTGGAAGCAGAACTAGTGCAACAACATGGGTTGAAAATAATAACCTGTGGCTTTTTGGTGGATATGGTAATAGCGAAAACCCTGTTCTTGGATATTTAAATGATTTATGGAAATATAATATTATTACCAATGAATGGACATGGATAAAAGGAGATAAGAATACATATATGCCCGGTAATTATGGCACGATTGAAATTCCAGGAGCACTTAATAATCCACCAAGTAGAGAGGGTAGCATAGGATGGAATGATGGGGAGGGAAATTTATGGTTGTTTGGTGGTGACGGTTTTTTGTTTTGGGGAATTGGTGGTGGTGGGAAAATGAATGATTTATGGAAATATAATATTGCTTCCAACCAATGGACATGGATGAAAGGTGATAACACGGTAGATAATCTTGGTGAGTATGGTACCATTACTGTTTCTGACATTAATAATAAACCCGGAGGTAGAAAAGAAGGTGCTTCATGGAAAGGGAGTGGATCAAAAATATGGCTATTTGGCGGTTATGGATATGGAAGCACAAATCCTCCAACGTATATCAATGATTTGTGGAAGTATGAGCTTCCTTGTTCAGGGCAACTTTTATTAACGCCATTGACAGGCGCATTATGCTATAGTGGAAGTTCAGTATTATTAACTGTATCTGGGGGTACTTCTTATGTTTGGTATAAAGATGGAATTGTTATTCCGGGGCAAACCGGAAATACTTATACTGCTACAACACCCGGCTCCTACAACGTCAAGGGCAATGTGGGTTCTTGCTTAAATGTTTTTTCCAATGAAGTATTTATACAAGCACCAACAATTGAGCCTGATTTAGGGGGTACAGGTGTTTACTGTACCGGCCAAACAGTTAATGTAGGAATACCTCAAACGGAGGTGGGCCAAGATTATACTTGGCTTAGAGACGGACTTAGGGTGTATGGTCCTCTTGGTGGAAATGGAGGCAATCAGAGCTTACAGTTTCCTATGGCGACTAACTCTGCTGGTACTTATATAGTTGAGTCTACAAAGCCTGGATGCGATACTGTATTCTCAAATTATGTGTATGTTGGGTTTGCAGGAATTGAAGGACTTACTATTACTAATCTTTGTCCTATTTCAAGTTCTTCGGCCACTGTTACTTTTACATGGGACAGAGTTGGTCCATCTCAATTGCCGCAACTATATGAATATGCGGTCACTTTAAATCCCTTTCCACCTGCAGCCGGTACGGTCACATCTGCCAATACTATTACCAGAAATATTTCAGCTGGTTTAACTCACAGAATTTATGTAAGAGCAAGATGTGGGGCTGACCTTACAAATTTCGGTGAATGGGCAGAATTGATATTTCAATCACCTGCTTCTGTACCAACACTTGCTATTACACCTACTTCGGCTACTATCTGCCAAGGGGGCTCACAACTATTAACCGTTACTGGCACAGGGCCATTTCAATGGTACAAAGATGGCATAGCAATAAATGGCGAGACAGGTGCTACCTATTTAGTTACACAAGCAGGAGGCTATTCCGTCCGAACAATACTTTTAAATTGTGAAACCGTATTTGAATCAAACCTAGTTGTAGTAACAATATCACCGCCATTAACAAGTACTACCAATCTCTCCGTTTGTACCAATCAGCTCCCTTATAACTGGAACGGAAACAATTATAGTTCCGCCGGAACATATAATGTTACTTTAATTGGTTCAAACGGATGTGACTCGATAGCCACACTTAACCTTGCTATTAATCCAACCTCATCAAGTATAACCAATGTAGCTGTTTGTTTCAATCTATTGCCGTATAACTGGAATGGGAATAGTTATAATGCCGGAGGTAGTTATAATGTTACACTAACGGGTTCTAATAATTGCGATTCGATCGCTACTTTAAATCTTTCCGTCAATCCAGTTTCAACCAGTACTACTACTATCAGTATTTGCACCAACCAGCTTCCCTATAGCTGGAATGGAAATAATTATAATGCAGGCGGAATATATAATGTTACACTGCCCGGAACAAATGGCTGCGATTCGATTGCTACTTTAAATCTTACTGTTAATACCGTATTGACGAGTACAACCAACGCAAGTGTATGCGCCAATCAACTGCCCTTTGTATGGAATGGAAACAATTACAACACAGCTGGCTCCTTCAATGTAACATTAGTAAGCCAATCGGGTTGTGATTCTATTGCTACACTTAATCTTACCATAAATCCAATATTATCCAGTACAACCAATGCAAGCACTTGTACTAATCAATTACCATATATATGGAATGGAAACAATTATAATGCAGCCGGAACATATACTATTACTTTATTAGGGTCTAATGGCTGCGACTCCATTGCTACGCTGAACCTTACTATTAATTCAACATCTTCAAGCATCACCAATGTAAGTACTTGTTCTAATCAATTACCCTATAGTTGGAATGGCAATAATTATAGTTCGGCGGGTATTTACAATGTTACACTAACAGGTTCTAATAATTGTGATTCCATCGCAACCTTAAATCTATCGGTTAATTCCGTTTCAACCAGTACTACTAATGTAAGTATCTGTACCAACCAGCTTCCTTATAATTGGAATAGTAATAGTTACAATGCAGCGGGTATTTATAATGTTACGCTGATTGCTGCTAATGGTTGTGATTCAATTGCAACTTTAAATCTTGCGGTCAGTACCGTATTAACAAGCACCACCAATGCAAGTGTGTGTGCGAATCAATTGCCCTTTGTATGGAATGGAAATAATTATAACACGGCCGGAACGTTTAATGTGATATTAGTAAGCCAATCAGGATGTGATTCTATTGCCACATTAAATCTGTCGGTAAATCCAATATTAACAAGCACAACCAATGCGGCGGTATGTTCCAATCAACTTCCTTATAGCTGGAATGGAAATAATTATAGTACAGCCGGAACATACAATATCACTTTGTTGGGTTCAAACGGGTGCGACTCTATTGCTACCCTTAATCTTAGTATTAATTCAACATCGTCAAGTATTACGAATGCGGCGATTTGCTCCAATCAACTTCCTTATAATTGGAACGGTAATACTTATGGTTCTTCAGGTATCTATAACGTTATACTAATTGGAACCAACGGCTGTGATTCAATTGCAACACTAAGCCTTACTGTTAATGCTGTGCAAACCAGCACTACTAATGTAAGTATTTGCAATAATCAGCTTCCCTACACTTGGAATGGCAATAATTATAATTTGGCAGGAATCTATAATGTAACTTTGGCTGGCTCAAATGGCTGCGACTCTATTGCTACATTAAATCTTTCCATTGGTGCGGTTTTAACCAGCACTACTAATGTTACTATATGTTCTAATCAGTTGCCGTTTAGTTGGAATGGAAATAATTATACTACGGCAGGATCATTTAATGTTACATTGGTAAGCCAGGCAGGATGTGATTCCATTGCTACTTTAAACCTTGGTGTCATACCAGTATTAACCAGTGTTACAAATATCACCCGATGTGCTAATCAATTGCCGTATCTATGGAATGGCAATAATTATACTGCAACAGGTATTTACAATATTACCCTCGCAGGTTCAAATGGCTGTGACTCGATTGCTTCCTTGAATCTTACTGTAAACCCTGTATTGACCAGCATTACAAATGCAAGCATCTGTGCAAATCAAACACCTTATACCTGGAATGGTAATAACTATTCTACTTCGGGAATTTATACTGCTACATTAAATGGTTCAAACGGTTGTGATTCCATAGCCACATTAAATTTGGACATAAAACCAATACTCACCAGTGTGTCCAATATTGAGATTTGTACCAATCAATTGCCGTATAGCTGGAATGGCAATAATTATAATGTGGGAGGTAGCTATAATGTTACTCTTGCTGGCTCTAACGGATGCGACTCTATTGCTACATTGAATCTTGCAATAAAACCGGTGGCAACAAGCACTACTTCTATCAGCATTTGTGCTAATCAATTACCATTTAACTGGAATGGTAATAGTTACACTGCAGGTGGAAGTTATAATGTTGTACTAACAGGTTCAAATAATTGTGATTCAACCGCTACATTGATTTTGACAGTTAATGCGCTTCCAACAGGATCAATTAGTCCCGGTAATGCCACAATTTGTGTAGGTTCATCTCAAATACTTACTGTATCAGGAGGTGTTTCTTACCAATGGTTCTTAAATGGAACTCCTGTTAATGGAGCTACGGCAGATGCCTTAACAGTTACTACCCAAGGAGTTTATAGTGTGCAGCTCACTGCTGCCAATGGATGTAAAGCAATGGCTTCAAACACGGCTAATATTCAGTTACTTCAAAAACCTATAGCATCTTTTGATTTTTCGGCAATATGTCAAAATGAAACAACCATTTTCAATAATAGAAGTACAGCGGGAAGCAGTGGAACTATAAACTGGCGTTGGAATTTTGGCGACAATAGTTCTTCCTCACTTTTTGCACCAACACATGTTTATACTCAGCCTGGTTCTTATACTGTAGAGTTAATTGCTACTCCGGCTGCCTGTTTGCAATTAGCAGACACCGTAAAAAAAACAATAACTGTTATAACTGCTACTCCAGGAATAAGGTATGATAATGTAAGAGTATTAAAGAATACACCCTATACATTGTCCGCCAGAAATATCGGTGTGCAATATGTATGGCAACCGGGTACAGCACTTAATAGTTCAACTATTCAAAACCCCGTTGTAACTACTACTGCTGACAGGCAATACCTGGTGAAAATAACAACAGCGGCGGGTTGCCTTGTAACAGACACTTTGCTGGTTCAGGCTTTTGATAAGGCAGATATTTATGTTCCTAAAGCATTTACCCCAAATAATAATAATGCGAATGATAAATTAAGGCCGTTAGGAGTAAGTGTTTTTTCAATTGATTATTTCAGGGTTTATAACCGATGGGGGCAACTGGTGTATCAAACGCAAACTATTGGTGAGGGTTGGGATGGTAATTATAAAAATGTACCGCAGCCAACAGAAACTTATACCTGGGTGTTTGCGGGTAAAAGCCAGGATGGAACTATCATAAAAGCAAGTGGTAAAACAGTTCTTATACGTTAAAACGATTGTAATGAAATTTAGAATAACTATTATTTTATTGTGTTGTATGAAGTTGTCACAGGCGCAATCGCCACGGTTCTCTCAATTCTATTCTTCACCACTATTAATAAACCCTGCGTTCACTGGTTATACAGAAGGGGCATATCGTGTAGCTGGTAACTACCGTTCGCAATGGGGAAACGGTGGCTCGCCATATAGTACTACTTCATTGTCGGTAGATGTAAGTCCATTGAGAGATAAACTGGCACCGGGAAATAAGTTAGGCTTTGGTATTGCTGCACTTAGTGATAAAACATTGGAAGGTGCGGTACAATTTAATTCTATCAGTTTTAGTACGGCCTATAATCTTTCTCTCGATCCTGAAAATGTTCACAGCATCGGATTAGGATTACAGGGAGTTTATAGTGAGAGGAGAATCAATTTTAATAAACTCAGTTTTGAAAACCAATTAACCAGCGGAGGCTTTGATATTTCTTTGCCAATTGGAGAAGATGTGCCCGGCGGAAATAGGAATTATTTCGATATGAGCACAGGGGCCGCTTATCATGCTACACTACCCGACAAATCTTTCTTTGCCGGTATTAGTGTTTACAATCTTTTAAAGAAAAAAGATGTGTACAACGATCCTCAATTCCAATTACCTAAAAGATATACAGCCGTTGCAGGCGGTAATATTGATGTAGGATACAGTGGTATACTTTATTTCTCACTCAATTACCAACAGCAAGGTAGCACCAATGAAACAACATTGGGGTCTGCATATGGCATTCAGTTAGGCGATCAAAAGAAGAATATAATAAGTCTTGGTGCCTGGTATCGGTTAAACGATGCTGTGATACCGTATGTCGGCTATCAATTGGAAGGCTTTCAAACGGGGTTTAGTTTTGACTATACCACTTCTAAATTAAAAACGGGTGGGCAAACAAGAAACGGGTTTGAAATTAGTATGGTGTATACTGCACCAGATAATTCGGAGATGAAAAGGCTGGTGCCCTGGTATTAATCAAATTACTGGCTTGTTGATTTTGCAAAGGAAACTCTATTTGACAGCCAACTATCCTTTACCGGAATAATCCATTGGGTTTCCAATTCTTCTTTGGTTTGTACCAGATTATTAAAATATAAGGTGTCGGCTGTAATGAATGCATTATCAACTGCATATTGCAATTGAGAGAGCGGTAATAGCTCAATTTTATCTTTCACTACAAAGGTCAACGTAGTTCTGTCGAACATATTAACAGCAAAACGTTGCTCAATATCTTTTATAAGACGTACCGAACTATCCGTACTGCATCCGCTAACACCCGTAGCTTTTTCATCTGCCATTAATATTATAAACTGCCCAAAGAATAAATAACCAGCTCCTTTTACCGGGGTACCATGGCTTTTCCATTGCGCTGTAAATTCTTTCAAGAGGTCTTCTATATCAAAAGCCTCACTAAGGCTGAATAAACGGTTGCTTTGGTACACCCACACTCTTGATTCGGGATGAAAACTACCGTCCAGCAGGTATATAAAATCGAGGTTCATGGCGCTAAATTACAACCAATTAAATTCATTTATACAAAACCCACTAGTATGATACTTGCCCATTGGACATATTCAAAACAGGAATGGAATGCTTTTGTCCGTTCAGAACGGAAACAAAAAGGTATAATATCTTATATGATGTATTTACTTTTTTCAGGGGCCACTAGGCGAATACCAGAAGTAAAAATAACTTCGGAGTTAGTTTGTATAGGTGCAAACCAAGAATATTTCAGCAGCGGGAGGCATAACCTTGCCCAAATTAATATCAGGGAAGAAGGTATAATAAATGTCATAGAGATAACATATCAATGCACCAACGCAACTACAAAGAAGCGGGGCGAAATAATTATACCTGTACCAAAAGGTAAATTGCGGGAAGCATTTGAAGTTGAAGAAAGATTATTGTCAGATGCGGCCTTAGGCCAGTGATTGTGCAATCAATTCCGCCACATCTAATACTTGCACTGAATCTTCTTTTTCTGCCAGTTTAACTCCATCTGTCATCATCGTATTACAGAATGGACAAGCAGCTGCAATAACATTTGCACCGGTATTTATTGCTTCATGACTTCGTTCAATATTTACCCGGGTAATTCCTTTTTCTTCTTCTTTAAACATTTGTGCACCACCAGCACCACAGCAAAGACCATTGCTTTTGCAGCGTTTCATTTCAATTAATTCTGCATCCAGGGCTTCTAACACTTTGCGGGGAGCTTCATAAATGTTATTGGAGCGACCGAGATAACAACTGTCGTGGTAAGTAATTTTTTTGCCTTTGAAAGAACCGCCTTCTTTCAGTTTTATTTTTCCTTCGTCAATCAGCTGTTGTAAAAATGTAGTGTGATGAATGACTTCGTAATTACCACCTAACTCAGGATATTCGTTCTTAATTGTATTGAAACAATGCGGACAAGCGGTTACAATTTTTTTGATCCCATAATTATTCAGGATTTGAATATTCTGGTACGCCATCATCTGGAACATGAATTCGTTGCCTGCTCTGCGTACAGGATCGCCGGTACACATTTCTTCTTTACCTAGAATTGCGTAGTTGATACCAACTTTATCAAGAATGGTAACAAATGCTTTGGTTATTTTTTGTGCCCGTTGGTCAAAACTACCGGCACAGCCTACCCAAAATAATATTTCCGGACTTTGTCCATTCACCATTTTTTCAGCAACAGTAGGTACATGCATATATTATAATGTAATTCAGCAACAATATTACTGAATTTTAGTTCTTGGAAATGTATATGGTAAATCTAAATTAACCCCAGTTCGTCCACGCAGCTAAAAATGCAATTGCCACAATTAAAGCAATTACTACAAGGCCTAATGTTACCCATCCCAGAATAACACCGGCTTTAGCTTGTCCATTGTTTGAATCTGCTTTCTTTGCCTGATTGCCGAATATAATAGCTAATATGGCACAGGGAATTGCTGCGATAACGAGGTATGGAATAAAAAGTGCAGCAATGCCTATTATTCCTAATATCATTGCCCTTTTTCCCTTCTTGTCAGAATCTGCTTCTTTTTTTGCTTTTAAACCTTTTTTATATTTCCATTGAAAAAGTTTAATAGCAATCTTTTCTTTAAACTTTAGTTTTCTTCCCAACAGTTTTTCGATGTCTTTTGCTTTAGCCGTGGAAATATTTAGTGCTGGGGAAACAGGCTTTGGTATTGGTGATTCAAAACTACCGGTACTTGCTGATGGAACTGTAGTGCTTTCTGCCCGAAAACACAAAACAAAAATAAAAAATAAAACAAAATATTTTTTCATAAGAAGCTGTTTATTGGCTATAGAAAGCAAAAAAAATATGTAAAACCATTACTTTCTTTACAGGAAACCTATTTTTGTTTATCCGCTGCATGAATATGAAAAAATTCTTTCAAAAATTGACCAATTGGGAACTATGGAACTTCTATGTGCTGTATTTACCCATTAGTCCCGTATGGTTATGGTATTGTCTCCGAAGCCGCTCCTTTTGGTATTTTAGTTCATCAAACCCCACACTTACTTTTGGCGGTTTTGAAGGGGAGGGCAAAAAAGAGATGTATGACCAATTGCCCCCGCATACGTATCCCCGCACTACTTATATAATGCATGATTGGGACTTTACGGAAGTAAAGAAGAAAATTGAAGAGGCAGGCTTTAAATTTCCTTTTATTGTTAAGCCGGATATTGGTATGAAAGGTATTTTATTTCGCAAAATTGATAATGAAGACCAGCTAATAAAATATCATGAACGTATTCCGGTTGAATACATCGTACAAGATTTAATAGAACTGCCTGTTGAAGTGAGTGTATTTTATTATCGCTTTCCCTGGGAGAAAAAGGGGGTAGTAAGCGGATTTATTGATAAAGAATTATTACAGGTAAAAGGAAACGGAAAATTTACATTGAAAGAATTGGTGGCCGAACATCCCAGAGCCAAATTCAGAATGGAAGAAATGGAGCATCGCCATGGTCACCGGTTTGACCGGGTGATACCAGCCGGTGAAATTTTTTATTTATCCTATGCCGGTAATCACAACAGGGGAGCACATTTTACCAACCTGCATATGGAAATTGATGAAAACCTGCATAAAGTATTTGATGATCTTAGTCATTATACTGATAAATTCTATTATGGCCGGTATGATATTAAAACAACGTCTATCGAAGATCTAAAGCAAGGAAAGAACTTTCAGATTTTGGAGTTTAATGGTTGTGGTGCAGAACCCAACCATATTTACGATTGTGATATGAGTATCTGGAAAGCATATGGTGTTATTCTCCATCACTGGAAAGTGCTGTTTAAAATAAGCCGCTATAATCACAAAAACGGCACTCCATACTGGTCGTTTAAAAAAGGGTATGATTTTCTTCGCCAATCCAGCCGACATTTTAAAATGCTGGAGAAATATGATTAGGATTTTACGAACTTACATTTTCAATTCCTGCTATGCCTACAAATGAAAAAATGATGATGCTCCGCAATTACGATCTCTGGTGTGAGATGAGTGATGAAGAGTATGAAGCGTTGAATGTATCCCATCATTTTATAGTGGCAAAGAAGGGTGATTATATTTATTTCGACTCTCATCATCTAAATAAACTCTATTTTGTTAAGGACGGTTATATTAAGATTGGCTATATCGATGAAAATGGAAATGAGATAATAAAAGAGATTATAAAAGAAGGAGAAATTTTCGGTCAGTTTGCCCTTGAACGTAATAACCTAAACGGCGAATTTGCCCGGGCCTACAAAGGAAATGTAAGCCTCTGTGCCTTTAATATAGAAGATTTTGAAAAGCTGCTAACTAAAAAACCTTTGCTGGCCATAAAATATACCAAGCAAATGGGTGAGAAGCTTCGCCGGGCGGAGTTTCGGTTGGTAAATATGCTGAATAAAGATGTTCGGTCAAGATTGATTGCTTTTTTTTATAACCTGGCAATGATGGATGGGTGTAATGCATCTTCGGTTTCTTATTCCATGGAGAATTTCCTTACGCATGATGATATTGCCAAGTTGATAGGAAGTGCAAGGCAAACAGTAACTACATTTATCAACCAACTGGAAGATGAAGACCTGGTAAAAATTACAAGAAAGAAGATCACCTTGCCGGATGTAAAAAAACTGGAGAAACTCGTTGTCGTTACCTGATTAGCAAACAATTTTCTTCGTTCTTACTTCGTATTTTCGTTTCATGCACCCCTTGCTAAAAATTTTTCTTACTGGCATGTTGGTCAGTTTTATCGGTTCATTACCGCTGGGAACACTGAATATTGCGGCTATGCAGATATCGATTTCTGATGGTGTTACGGCGGCTTTATTGTTTTCAATGGGATCTCTGTTGGCAGAAATTATTTACGTTCGCCTGTCGCTGGTTGCAATGGATTGGATACGGAAACAGGAGAAGATTTTAAAAGCATTAGAGTGGGTTACATTAATAATTGTTGCAGCACTGGCTGCGGCAAGTTTTTACGCAGCCTTGCATCCATCCCAGAACGATAATGTGATATTGAGCAGCAATCTGCCTAAATTCTTACTGGGTTTTACTATGAGTGCATTAAATCCTGTTCAGATACCGTTCTGGTTTGGATGGAGTACTGTTTTATTCACTAAGAAAATATTATTGCCCCGGCCAGATCATTATAACACTTATATCATAGGAATAGGATTAGGAACATTTGCTGGCAACCTGATCTTTATTTATGGAGGTCGGCTTATTGCTGATAAGATCAATAATAACCAAGATGTTCTCAACTGGGTTATAGGAAGCATATTTGCCATTACTGCATTGATTCAAATATGGAGAATGGCAAAGAAAAAAGATTCAGCCTATAAAATGGAGCACCCGGAAGAAATGACCGGGAAAATAGAAGAACAGATGGAGAAAATTGAAGAGGGCCTCGATAAAATTTCAAACAAAGACGAAAAAGATTAGCCTTTATCTTTTGATCCGATAACCTGCCGACAAAGAAGGGATAATACGACCTCCATCATCTTCATTCAACGAATTATAATCCTTGCTCATTTTCTTGGTATATCCATAACCGATACTCGGAGTAGCATAAAAACGTTTGGCAAATATTAGATGATACCCAACTTCTGCCCAGGGTGTAATAAATAAACTGTTGCGGCTTGTCTGGCCTTCAAAATTTTCCAGGGAGAATAAGATTCTTGCACCAGCAAACATATTATTGCCATTAATATAATTCTTTCCAAATGCATAACGATAACCCAGATAAAGACCAAAGCCACTCGAAACGGAATATGCTTTTTTAGAAGCAAGCTGATAGGTAATGCCAGCACTATAACTGCCTTTATTATTAAATGATTCACCTCTTATTGCCGCTTTGGCACTATTATATCCTTTGCCAAT
>CAZXMP010000077.1:0-18127 GCA_964641575.1 uncultured Chitinophaga sp.
CATGTCTTTTGCAAGGCCGGTATGCTCAGCAGGATAAATTTTATCAAGCCCATGTGCCAGCACACCTACTGTTGGCAAATCATTTTTAATAGAAGCTTTATGAGCAATAGCATCTACACCAAATGCCAGGCCGCTTATTACCAATATATTTTGTGCCGACAATTCCTTTACTAATTTTTCCGTTACCTGTTTTGCATAGTCAGTATGGCTGCGGGTGCCAATAATGGAAACAATTTTCGTGGCATTTAAATCCGTATTTCCCTTATAGAATAACAGGGTGGGAGAGTCATAACAGTTTAATAAACGTTTGGGGTATTGTTCATCTGTAAGAAATAAAGTTTTGATCTTATATTTTTCTATAAACTTTATTTCTTCTTCTGCTCTTTCAAAACCAGTAAAGTTTTTTATTGACTCAGCTCTTACGGGACCGATACCTTCAATCTTTTCGAGGAAACTTTTTTTGGCATGAAAAATTTCTTCTGCTTCACAGTGCTGCAGTAAAATTTTTGCCTGCACGGGGCCAATGTTGGGCACTAAGGTTAATGCAAGCTGATAAAGTAAATCAGGTTTCATACTTGGACAAAATCAAATATACTTGGAAGAATTGATTTGTGGGTGGTTGAAAAGAAACACTTCTTTTGTCGTAAAAGATGCACTACATTTATACTGTAAAATCAATTAACCTGTGAACAAACTATTATCTGCCTTCTCCGCCCTGTTTTTATTATTGTTGTCTTCTAACAATCTTGCTGCTCAATGTATGTATTACCCGGTTTCTTTAGAGCAACGGGTAAACAATGCCGGCTATATTGTATTGGGCCAGGTAGTGGAAAAACATACTTATGTTGACAACTCCACCGGAAATGTAAACACACTAAATAAATTAAAAATAAACGCCTGGCTAAAGAACCATAGCACTATTGAAACAGTATACGTAATAACATTAGGTGGTGTATATGTAAATAAAGCTACCCTTGTAAACCCCTCACTCCAATTAGACCAGCAGCATGAATATGTGCTGATGCTGGAAGCGGATAACCTGTTGTATGATGATAAAAATTTTCGTCGTCAAAATCCACAGGCCTTGCAATTGCTTACCTATGCAGATGCACAGGGAGCATTTGCCAACAGTAACAATGAGTATTATGATATGTCTGACAGAAGTAAAAAACAAGAGCAAGACTTTTTTCAGGCAATCAATAATTTGACAAGGCAGGTTGCCAAAAAGCCTTCCGGGGAAATATTTCAATCAAGAAATCCGGTAGCTATTCCACCAAATCAAATTGAAGCGATAACTACTTTTTCACCCAACCCTACTCGTGGGGGGACTATTGATCCGGCTGATTTTATAACAATTACAGGCTCAGGCTTTGGTGCATCAGCTGGTAATGTATTTTTTTCCAATGCCAATGATGGGGGTTCAACTTTTACTGCATCAGGTATTGCAAGTGATATCGTTTCATGGGCTGATGGGAGTATAACAGTGAAAGTTGCACAAAATGCAGGAACAGGACCTATTAATGTAAACGGAGCATTTACTTCCGGGTCATCACTTATAGTTAATTATGGCCATACAGCTATTAATTCAGATTTTTTAAATTTCCCATCAACTACACGTCAACGATATTATTTCAGGAATATGAATTCGTTAGGTGGGTATACTTACCAATACAATACTACTTCTGGTTTTGCTGCAAATACCCCTGCAAGGTCAGCATTTGAAAGGGCATTGGTTACCTGGCGTTGCAATACCGGGATGAACTGGAGAATTGGAGCTAATACCGCTACGGGTTTTGGAGATGATGGAGTAAATGTTGTATTGTTTGATCCTGGACTACCAGTTGGTGTGTTAGCAAGGGCTACAAGCAGGTTTGCGGGTAGTGCAATCGGCGGGTTTTGTGACCAACAAAACACAATATGGTGCGCCGATGAAATTGATATGCAGTTCCAGGATCCACCATCAGCAGGATTTACCTGGGAGTATGGCCCGGCTACACCATCAATTTCAGAATATGATTTTGAAACAGTAGCACTGCATGAATTAGGTCATCATCACGGGTTGCAACATGTCATCAGCCCTGGAGCAGTAATGCATTTTGCAATAGCAAACGGTACATTTAACAGAACTCTTTCTGCCAACGATATAGCAGGTGCAAATGCTCGCCTCGCATATTCTACTACTCCTACTTGTTTTAATCCGGCCCCATGTGGTGCGGGGCCAATGACTACGATTGGATCCGGCTCTTGTAGTACATTGCCGGTAACTCTTGTTTCATTTACGGGAGAAAGAATTAGTACATCTGCCAATCAACTTCAATGGTCTACCTCACAGGAGCAGAATACAAAAGGTTTTTATATTCAGCACAGCAGTAACGGTACTTCGTTTACAGATATTGATTTTGTTGCAGCAGCAGGTAGTAGCAGTCAATTAATAAACTATGCATACACTGATAAAAAAGCAGGACCATATGGATGGTTTTATCGGTTAAGAATAGTTGATATAGACGGGCAGGAAAAATTCTCTTCTATCATTTCCATAGACGGTGATAAAGCTGTGCAATGGAAAGTTTGGGCAGGGGAGACTGGCAATAAAATTCATTTTTATAATAATACGGGTGTAGCCGATGTGGCTTCATTTAAATTGTTTGCATCAAACGGGCAACTGGTATTAGCAAGAACCATTAATTCGGGAGCAACAGAAATTTCAACTCCCGAACTTTCAAGAGGAATTTATCACTATCAATTAGTCCAAAACGGAAAATCAACTACAGGTAAATTATGGTTGGGCTCAAAATAAATTACTGACTTATAATTTTCATTTCTGTTCTGCGGTTTAATGCACGGCCTTCTTCTGTTTTATTATCAGCAACAGGTTTGGTTTCGCCATAACCTTTTGCAATTAATCTTGTGGCTGGTATGTTTTTAGTAGCGAGGTAATTGATCACCGCCTTGGCCCGGTTATTACTCAGTGCAAGATTATCCGCAGGTTTGCCAATATTATCGGTATGACCACCGATCTCAATTTTAATGGTCGGATTCTCAGTAAGCAGTTGAACTAGCTTGTCAAGCTCTGCTTGTGATTCTGTTTTTAATTCAAATTTATTTATAGCAAAGAAGATATTTTTTAGCACAATGCTTGCATTCGCTTCTATCGGTTGCAATGGTATGTTTTTTTGATAAGTTGAATCTGGAGAAACGCCACTCATTAAAAAATTATCAGAGAAGAACAAATAACCCTGGCGATTTACATTAAACGCATAATCTTTTCCAACAGGTAGTGTAATAAAATAATTTCCTGTTTCATCTGTCTGCACTTTTGTAATTACCTGGTTGGTAGCCAGGTCAATCAATTCAACAGATGATGGTAATCCTTTAGTTGTTTTTTTATCAAACACTTGTCCTTTTACCCACAACGTTTTATAGGGACGAACATTTGCTGGTAATTCAAAACTATAAATATCATGTCCGCCTTTTGAATCACTTCGGTCGCTGGCGTAGTAAGCAGTTACACCATCAGCAGCAATAAATAAAGTGCCTTCATCATTAATAGTATTGATAGGGTAGCCCATATTCATCGGTTTGCTCCAAACACCGCCGGGTCCTTTTCTTGCATAAAACAAATCATTGCCACCATAGCCTTGCAATCCATTGGATACAAAATATAATGTTTGATTATCGGCATGAATAAAAGGACATTGATCGTCGCCGGTAGTATTAATTTCTGGTCCTAGATTTTCTGCTTCACCCCAACGGCCATTGGCTTGCATGCGGCAAACATAAATATCACTTCCGCCATAGCCGCCCATGCGGCGACTGGCAAAATAGAGTTCTCTTTTATCTGGCGATAAACAAGGTTGCGAATCCCATTGATCGGAATTTACTCTTCCACCAAGATTGGTTGCTTCACTCCAGCCGGTTGGAGTTAAATAGGAAATATAAATATCAAAATTGCCAAACCCCTGCGGACGGCCATTGGCCGTAAACACCAGCCACTGCCCGTCTTGTGAAATATTTTGTCCGGCTTCATTTTGTGGGGTATTAACATCGCCTTTTAAAGGTTGCGCTTTATCCCATCCATCTTTTGTTTGTGTACTCGAAAAAAAATCTTCGTTGTAGTTATTTAGCCTTCTTGTAAAAACAAATTCTTTTCCATCTATACTTACCGAAGGAAAATATTCTGGCTCGCTGGTGTTAATGTTGCCACCAACATTCTGCGGTGCAAACACATAATTTTTGTTAGTATTCTTTTTGGCAAAGTCAACAGCAAATTCATACGACTTTTTTCTAAACTCAGCAGCTTTGTAAGTAGATGATCCTTTTGGTGGATTTTTATTCAACAGTTCATTGATTGCAAACAATGCTTTATCAAATTCACCTTGCCCTGCAAGATTAATGGAGTAAGGAAGTTTATATTCTATTGTATAATTAGAATCAATTAAAAATGCTTTCTCGTAATACTCCGTACTGCTTTTATAACTTTTTAATTGTCCATACACACCAGCTAATGAAAGGTAAGCGTCTGCATATTTTTTATCGATCTCAATACATTTTAACAACATACCTGCGGCACTGGCCAAATTGCCATCCTGTGCTCTCTCTAATGCCTGGTTGTATAATTCAACCGCTTTCTTGTTTACTTTTTCAGGGTCATATTGCGAAAATGCAGCGTTAAAGGAAAAAGAAAGAGCCGCAAAAAGAAGAAGTTTTTTCATTGATATAGATTGGAGATTCTATAACGAAGCTACTCGAAATTTATTCCGCATCGAAGAAGAAAATGTTAAAGCAAAGGTTGTCTATCAGGGTTGCCAACTTTCAAAAAGTTAGCAACCCTGATCATTAAGGCACATTGATATACTTATGTATCTGTAAACTAAGTTCCCATTTTGGGTTGTTCTTGATATAATCAATAATAAGCGGAGTTATTTGAGCTGCTTTATCCCACTCAGGTTGCAGGTATAACTTACAAGAAGAAGAAACCTGTGCTGCGTATTTTTCAGCCCAGTCAAAATCAGATGTATTAAAGATCACAACTTTTAATTCGTTCGCATGCGGCAAAACACCTGGTAATGGTGCTTTAAATTTTTTGGGCGACAAACAAATCCAATCCCAATTTCCAGTTAGCGGATGGGCACCCGATGTTTCAATATTGGTTTGCAATCCTGCTTCTTTTAATGCAGCAGTTAATGCATCTAGATTATGCATCAACGGTTCGCCACCTGTAATAACAACTATTTCAGTTGGCGTTTTTTTTATTGCGTCAATCAAACTTTGTACTTCGTACTTAGGGTGTTTCTCAGCATCCCAACTTTCTTTTACATCGCACCATACACAACCAACATCGCAACCGCCAAGTCGAATAAAATAAGCAGCCTTGCCCTGGTGATAGCCTTCGCCCTGTAATGTGTAAAAATGTTCCATCACCGGTAATGCAGTAGTTGTATGGCCTATAGTTTCTTTCATGAAATTTTCTTACTTCCCTTTAGGGGCTGGGGTCTAATTCTTCATCCTGCAAGAGTGATAAGTATTTTTTAGTAACGCAGCAATTGTCATTGGGCCTACACCACCCGGCACAGGTGTTATCCAGGAACATTTTGCTGACACTTCATCAAAGGCAACATCGCCTTTTAATTTGAAGCCACTTTTTCTAGCTGTGTCTTCTACTCTTGTAATACCTACATCAATAACCACAGCACCTTCTTTTACCATATCGGCAGTTACAAATTCAGGTTTGCCCAATGCAGCCACAATTATATCTGCCTGCAAACAAATTTCTTTTAGATTGTGTGTATGCGAATGACAAATAGTAACCGTACAATTGCCGGGGTTTGTATTGGCACTTAATAAAATACTCATGGGTCTTCCTACAATATTGCTGCGTCCCACTACTACCGCATGTTTCCCTTTAGTATCAATTTTATAATGCTTTAATAAAAGCATGATGCCATGGGGAGTAGCTGGAATAAAAGTGGGCAGATTTTGTACCATTCTTCCCACACTTACAGGATGAAAGCCATCTACATCTTTATCCGGATCGATGGCGTTAATCACTTCTTCGTCGGATATATGTTTGGGTAATGGAAGTTGCACTAATATTCCATCAATATCGGGATCGGTATTTAGTTCCTGTATTTTATCCAATAGTTTACCTGCAGAAATGTCATTGTCAAACCGTATCAATGTTGATCGAAAACCTGATTCATCGCAGGCTTTTACTTTAGCTGCCACATAGGTTTCACTTGCTCCGTTAGTGCCCACTAAAATAGCAGCAAGGTGCGGAACTTTTTTCCCTTCAGCCGCTAGCTGTGCTACATCAATTTTCAATTCATCTTTTATTGCCTGGGCGGCTTTTTTCCCATCTAAAATTTGCATGGCGCAAAGGTAAGCGGTTAGCATCTTTTTTTTGAAACGAAAACCTATACTTGTAACTTACTTTTAAAATTAAACTGCTTGGGAAAAATTAAAAATTGCATATGTGTGATTGCATTGCTGGCAGGTATGACTGCCTCCGGGCAAACGTTGCGCAGGCCTATTGCTGCCAGTTACACAGGTCTTGGTGCATATAGTATTACTCATGCAGATGTTTTTTCTTTTACTGCTAACCAGGCATCACTGGCCCAATTAAAAAATACAGCTATTGGTGTATATGGAGAAAGACGATTTTTATTGGCGGAGCTGAATAATTATACCGCTGCTGCCGCTGTTACAACCAACTCTGGCAATTTCGGTTTAAAAGCAATGTATTCTGGCTTTATTGATTATAATGAAACACAAATAGGATTGGCTTACGGAAGAAAATTGGGAAAGAAAATAGACATCGGCGCACAATTTAATTATAATGGAATAAGTGTAGCTGGTTATGGTAATGCAGCAGCTATTAGTTTTGAATTGGGAACCGTATTGCATATTACCGACAGGCTCCATGCAGGGGTGCATGTAAACAACCCTGTTGGTGGAAAATTTGGAAAAACACAGGAAGAAAAATTATCATCGGTTTATACAACTGGCTTTGGGTATGAAGCATCGCAAAAATTTTTCCTCAGCATTGAATTACAAAAAGAAGAAGACCAGCCAGTCAATGTAAATGCAGGTATGCAGTATAAATTTATTCCACAACTATTGGCAAGAGTGGGGGTGTCATCCGCCACTTCTTCCGGTTGGATCGGAATAGGATTAATGCTTCAATCATTCCGGTTAGATATCACCACCAGTTATCATCAGCAGTTAGGTATTACTCCAGGCCTTTTATTACTTTATAATTTTAATAGCAATAAAAACTGAAAAAACTATTGACGATACTGCTGATGGCAGTGGCGATTCACTACTCATCTATCATTGTTGCACAGGAGATCCCTATCAGTGCAGAACAGCAATTAGAAAACCTAACGGATGCTACGGAAGAAGAAACAGAAGATGATACTTATTTGCAGGACCTGGAACAATTTCGCAAAAACCCGATCAACTTAAATACAGCGGATGCCGATGAATTAAAACAATTGCGGGTATTAACAGATCTGCAAATAGTAAATCTGGTGCTATATAGAAATTTGCTGGGTCGGTTTATTCATATTTATGAACTACAGGCTGTGCCTTCATGGGATGTGTTTACCATCCGAAAAATTATTCCATTTGTAGTAGTGGCAACTCCGGTTTCTCTTTCAACTGATATGAAAAAAAGATTCTCCGAAGGAGACCATAGTTTATTGCTACGGCTAACACAAGTATTGGAAAAAGCAAGAGGATTTGATAAATCAACCTCCGGTACAAAATACCTGGGTAGTCCGCAGCGACTATTTATGCGCTATCGCTACAACTATAAAAATTTATTGCAGTTTGGTGTAGTGGGTGATAAAGATGCGGGGGAGCAATTTTTCAAGGGCAAACAAAACAAAGGGTTTGATTTTTATTCCTTTCATCTCTTTGTAAGGAAAATTGGTGCTATACAGGCACTGGCTATTGGTGATTTTACAGTTAATATGGGGCAGGGGCTTATTCAATGGCAGGGCCTTGCATTTAAAAAAAGTGTAGATGTAATGGGAGTTAAGCGGCAATCCGCAATTTTGCGGCCCTACAATTCCGCCGGTGAATTTTATTTTCACCGGGGTGCCGGCATCACTATCCAAAAAAATAAAATTCAGACAACGATGTTTGCTTCTATTAGAAAGCTAAGTGCCAACTTTGTGGCTGATACAGTAAATAACGAGGATTTTATTTCTTCTTTTCTTACCTCAGGCTATAATCGTACGGCCAGCGAAGTAGCAGATAAAAATAATCTTACACAAACAGCTGCAGGTGGAAATATTACCTACAAAAGCAACCGCTGGCATATTGGTGTAAATGGTATCTACTATAATTTTTCATTGCCGGTACAAAAAAGAGATGAGCCATATAATTTATATGCTATCAGTGGTAGCAAGTGGTTTAATGTTAGTATCGATTATAGTTACACGTACAAGAACCTTCATTTCTTTGGCGAAGCGGCCGCAGATAAAAATTTAAACAAAGCATTTATTAATGGAGCATTAATAAGTGTAGATCCAAGAGTTGATATATCTTTTGTGCAACGAACAATTAATAAGGCCTACCAGGCGGTTAATGGTAATGCCTTTACTGAAAATACTTTTCCTACAAATGAAACTGGTTTTTATGCAGGCATTACAATACGACCTGCTGCTGCATGGCGCTTTGATGCCTATGCTGATTTGTACCAATTCCCCTGGTTAAAGTTTCTGGTAGATGCACCGAGCAGCGGTAAGGGTTTTCTGGCACAACTTACCTATGCACCTTACCGAGGTGTTGAAATTTATACGAGATTCAGAACAGAAACAAAACAAACAAATCAGCCCGACAATACTACCACCACCAATTTTCTGGTAAAAATTCCCCGGCAAAGTTGGAGAACACAGGTAAGCTATAAACTTAACCCATCCATTATGCTTCGAAACAGAACCGAGCTGCTTTGGTATGATAACAGGGGTATAAATAATGAAACTGGCTTCCTTTCTTATGTGGATTTTCTTTATAAGCCAATGCTAGCCTCTTATTCCGGGGTGTTGCGGCTCCAATATTTTGAAACGGAGGGGTATAATTCAAGGATATATGCCTACGAAAATGATGTTTTATATGGCTATTCGATACCCGCTTTTTTTGACAAAGGCTTCCGCTATTACCTAACCCTCAACTACGATCTCACAAAAAAGCTGTCTTTCTGGCTTCGGCTGGCACAAACCATTTATCAAAACAGGGCTTCCATAGGTTCTGGCCTGGATGAGATTAACGGTAACCGCAGAACGGAGATAAAGCTCCAAGGGAGGTTTATTTTTTGAGTATAAAGTGAAGAAACACAACATTTTTTTTTGTTTTTAAACTAATTGTTAAAAATTTTTTTACATTGCGGCAGCATTTTCAAAGCCATCCGTGTCTTTATTTGCGACCCTTACCCTGAAAATTGACGGTTTTACCTGATAATCAACGTATTTAAATTTAAAAATTAACGTTAACATGAGAAAAATTGCATCACTGCTTGCAGTGTTGATGCTGTTTACAGCATTGGCATTTGGTCAAGACCGGACGATTACCGGTACTGTGACTGATGAAACTGGCGCCCCAGTCCCTGGCGCATCCATCAAGATTAAAGGAACCCGTACAGGTGTGGCTGCTGACAATAATGGTCAGTTCCGCATTCTTGCTAAAAGCGGGGATGTTCTTTTGGTTACTGGTGCTGGTCTTGAGCCTACCGATGTAACTGTAGGAGCAGCTAGTACGATCAACATTTCTGTTAAAAAGGCAATTGTTACTGGTCAGGAAGTTGTTGTAACAGCTTTGGGTATCAGACGTACTGAAAAAGCGTTGGGATATGCGGTATCAAAAGTTGATCCTAACACAGTATTGCAGAAATCGGAACCAGATCTTTTAAAAGGTTTGCAAGGTAAAGTGCCTGGTGTTGACATCAGAACTTCACAAGGTGTACCCGGCTCAGCTACACGTATTCAAATCAGGGGTGTCTCCTCTTTTGGTTTGGAAACTCAGCCTTTAATTGTAGTGGACGGTGTTCCGTATAGTAATACAACTGTTAGCACCAGTAGCCAGGTTTCTGGTGGTGGTGCCTATGGTAGTGGTTTAGCAAATCTTGATCCTAACGATATTGAGAGCTTCAACATCTTAAAAGGTGCTGCTGCTGCTTCATTGTATGGTTCAAGAGCTTCGAGAGGTGTAATCGTTATTACAACTAAATCTGGTAGCGGTAAAAAAGGTGCAAAACCTTTGAATATTTCCTATAAAAGTGGTGTAAGCTTAGAAACAATTGCAGATTTACCAGATTTCCAGAACACATATGGTGCAGGGGCTAATTTCCGTGTACAATCATCTAACGGTTCATGGGGTGGTAAATTCGGGCAAGGTAATATATATGATGCTTCTGGTAACGTAATTGGAACATCAGCTTCTGGTGTTGACTCTATTCCAGCCGGAACTTTTGCAACTATGTTCGCTGCATATCCTGAACTGTTTAGTGGTACAGGAAGAACTGCTTACAAAGCAGTACCGAACAACGTAAAAGATATGTTTAATACAGGTAGATTATTTGAAAACTCTATCGGTATTAATGGCGGTGAGGGTAACACTACTTTTGGTGCTACTCTTTCTAACGTTAATCACCTTGGTTATGTAGAGAATTCAAGCTATATCAGAAATAACATCAGCGTTGGTGGACAAACAAAATTGAACAAAATTACCATTGGTGGTAACGTAGCATATACAAGGTCCAAACAAAAAGGTGGTTTCTTCGGACAAGGCCAGTCATTCCTTACACAGTGGGGTCGTACCTTCCTGATGGCAAGAAACTGGGATATTGCAGGCTATCCTTCTCAAACAAGAGCTGGTCAGCAAATCGGATTTAACGATAACCAATACACCAACCCAATTTGGGGTGCTTATCATAACGTAATTACTACAATAGAGGAAAGAATAGTAGGAACGTTCAGGGCTTCTTACAAAGTAAGTAATGCTGTTTCTTTGAACTACACCTTTGGTGTAAACCAGGCTAACTTGTTCAGGGATGAGATAGTGGATGAAAGTTCATACGGAACTATTGGTGGTATACCTGCTGCAGTAGGCCATATTACTGAAGATGCGTTCCGCCAGCAGGAATTGCAGTCTACTATCGTAGCTGTATTTACTCCTAAAGTTGGTAAAGACTGGAGCCTCGATTTTAAAGTAGGTAATGAATTTAACCAGCGTATTGGAAGAAGACAGGCTAACAGAGGTTCTGACTTCATCGTTCCAAACGTTTATAACTTAATTAATACAAACACAAAAACCTTCCTTGCCGATAGCAGATCAAGAAGAAGATTGATAGGTGTGTTTGCAGATGCGACATTGGGTTACAAAAACTTTGCATTCATCAACGTAACTGGCCGCCAGGATCGTACTTCAACGCTGCCTTACGATAATGCCAGCTATTTCTATCCAGGCGTTTCCGGATCATTGGTTTGGACAGATGCCTTTAAATTAAAATCTAACTGGTTAGATTATGGTAAAATTCGTGTAGGTTATGCAAAAGTGGGTAACGATGCTAACCCTCAGAATGGTGAAGATGTATTCGGAATCCTTGGAACAAGTTTCTTGGGTCAGCCCCGTGCCGTTCGTGGTACTACTACTTACGATCCATTACTTACTCCTGAGTTTACCACAGAGCTTGAAATTGGTACAGACTTCCAGTTATTTAAGCGTAGAGTTAGTGGTGAATTCACCTGGTATGACAAACGTTCTACTGATTTGATCTATCCAATTTCAGTTCCTGTAACTACCGGTTACCAGGCATTCTATACAAACCTTGGTGAAGTTAGTAACATAGGTATTGAAGCTGGTCTTACTGTTAGACCAATTGTTACCAAAGACCTGACCTGGGAAGTAAGAGGTGTGTTTACTAAAAACAAAAACTATGTAGAGAAACTGGTTGATGGTCTTACAAGAGATATCATCGGTGGTCTTAACTATATTGAAGCAGGTTTCCCTTATGGTTATTTAAGAGGAACAACAGCAGCCCGTGCTGATGACGGTCAATTATTGATTGACGCAACCACTGGTTGGGTTATAGAAAACGTAAACAGACTTGGCCAGATTGGTGATCCAAATCCAGATTGGAAAATGGGTATCAACAATGCTATTACTTATAAAGGATTCTCAGTAAGTGTTCTTTGGGATATGACAAAAGGTGGGGATTTCTTCTCTGAAACAATTGGCTCATTACTGGGTCGTGGTGTAACAAAAGATACTGAAGACAGAGAAACTAACAGAGTGATCAAAGGTATCTATGGTAACCCAACACCTATAACTGGTGCTGATGGACAGCCTTATTTTGTGCCATTGTTAATTGCTGGTAAAACAGTGCCTAACCAAACACAAATAACTACCAACGACTTGTATTTCTCAGGTGGTAGCGGTATCTCTCAGTCATTTGCTATTAACGGTATTGATGAGTTCAACGTTTTTGATGGTACAGTTTACAGATTAAGAGAAGTAACTTTAGGTTATGATCTGCCTGCTAAATTTGTAAAAAGCTTGAAATTATCTGGCATATCTGTATCACTGAGTGGTCGTAACTTATGGTATAATGCACCAAACCTGCCTAAATACACTAACTACGATCCAGAGATCAACTCACTCGGTTCAAGTGCTGTTCAAGGTGTTGAGTTATCTGGCGCCCCAAGCACAAGAAGATTTGGTTTCAACATCAATGTTGCATTTTAATAACACTTAATTTTTGAATCATGATACGACTAAAATATTTTCTATACTTTTTCGCAGCAGGAACAGTGTTATTAAGCACTACAGGCTGTAAGAAGTACTTAGATGTAAACAAAAACCTCAACGACCCCACTAGTGTTCCGGTATCAACCCTGCTTACAGCATCTCAACGTACTATTGGTGGCAATTTTGCGCTGGGTTCTGGTTTAGGTAATGGCTTGGGTGCTTATACGCACCAAATTACCGGCCGTGCAAGTTTTGACCGTTATAGTATGACGGGACCAAATATGGACGGTGCCTGGTTCAGCTTGTACCAAGCCCTTTCTAATGTGGATGTGATCATTGAGCAGGGAACTGCGGAGGGCCGCCTTGTATATGCTGGTATTGCCAAAATATTGAAAGCATACACTTTCAGTATGATGGTAGATATCTGGGGTGATATTCCTTACTCTGAGTTTAACCAGTTTAAATCTGGAGTAGAACAACCTGTGTTTGATAATGATGCTACTATTTATCCAAAATTGATCACTTTACTGGATGAGGGTATAGCAGATATTAATAACCCTGCTGTTAACCCTTCAAAGCCGGGTGCTGATGATTTAATTTATGGTGGTAATGCGGGTAGATGGGTGAAAGCAGCTAATACCATAAAGTTAAAGCTCTACACACAAATGAGGTTGGTACAAAATGTAAGTGCACAGGTAACTGCTTTGTTGGCTAATCCAGCCCAATTGATCAATGCACAAAACGAAAGCTTCCTGTTGCCTTTTGGTCCTTTTGGAGCAACCGATGACAGGTATCCGGGCTATGGCGATTATACAGGCACACAAAGAGGTGGCCAATTGGTTAGCCCTTGGTTATACGAAATGATGAAAGGTTTGAACCCTGCTATTTATGCAGGTGTGCCAGACCCTCGTATTCCATATTACATGTACAATCAAAAAACTGCTACCGGTTCTCCTGAAAACAGAACAGAGTATCGTGATGGCGGTTATATTTCAATTGTATTTGGTTCTGCTGGTCCTTACAGAGATGGTTCTAATAGTAACACTTATACCTTATTGGGTATCTATCCTGTAGGTGGCCGTTATGATGATGGTGCTGGTACAAGTATCAGTGGTACAGGTCCTTCAGGTCCTGCAACTGCTGGAACAGGTGCTGCGCCTCAGCGTATGCTTACTTATGCAGACAGGCTATACCTGGAAGCTGAATTGATCCATGTAGGTCTTGCCCCAGGTAATGCAAGAACTGTGTTTAGTGCTGCAGTAGATGCATCATTTGCGCAGGTTGATTATGTTATTACTACCTACATTAAATCAATTAACCAAACTATTCCAGCCCTGGCAACATCAGCAGCTACTGCTACTTATAAAACTGATGTTATGAATGCCTATGATGCAGGAAGCAATGCAAGAAAACTGGAGTATATCATGACACAGAAATGGTTATCCCGCTTTGGAAACTCAGTAGATAATTATACTGATTATCGCAGAACTGGCTACCCAGTTATGTTCGATCCTAACAATCCAGCACAGGCACCGGGTGGTTTTGTACAGCCTCCGATAAATGGTAATTTTCAGGTTATTCCACAGGAAAAAATTCCGGTAGCAAATCCTATTGCTTATCCTGAATCATTACCATGGAGCCAGTCAGAAATTGAATTTAACAGTAACGCCCCGGCTCAAAAAGCTCCGGCTACTTATAAAGTGTTCTGGAAACCATAATTAAGTATTTAACGTAATTAATAAAAACACGAATATGAAAAATAATAGAATAGTCATTTTCCTCTTAGCGGGCATCCTGGCATTTACAGGTTGTAAAAAGAGTGACACCCCGATCAGGGAAGATGTCTGGGCTCAAATTGAGCCGGTTCCTGCCGTGATCGTAAAGATTGATCTCAGCGGTAATCAGGCTATTGACCTTACTAACTTACCAGGTTTTCTGGGCAAGTTCAATGTGTCTATGTACTTTCCCGGAGCTAAAACGCCACCTAAAGTAGATATAGTAGTTAGAAAGAATGGTTCTAACAGCAATGTAAAATTGTTTCAGGCCAATGTTACCAATTTCCCAAGTTCATTTACAGTAACGGCAGCCCAGCTTGCTACTCTTTTTGGTGCTCCAATTGTGTTAGGTGATTCGTATGATTTTGGTGCTGATGTTTATACGGAGGGTGGCAGCAAATATGAAACATTCCCGCTTGGTAGCAATGGAGCCGCTTCTGGCCCTATTAACCAACCAGGCTATTCACAGTTTGTTCGTTATGGTGCTATCTGTGCATACAATCCAACTGTATTCCAGGGTGTTTTCACTGTTATTCAGGATGATTGGGCAGAATTTTTGCCTGGCGATCAGGTTACACTTACACAGGTAAGCCCAACTCAGTTCTCTATGAGGTGGAATGGTCCAAATTCAACTGTAATCAATCCAATACCGGTTGTATTTACAGTAAATACGGGTAATCTTGCGATTAAAGTTGACCCTAAAGCTCAGATGGGTGATTCTTATAGTTGGGCACCTGCTAACTATGGTAGGGCTTATATTGGTGTAACTGAAAATGTTACTCAAAGTTTCGTAGAGCCTTGTGCACAGCGGGTTACTTTTGTAGGTACTTACTCTGTTGACTTAGGTACTTTCTCTGGTGCGTATAAAACTGTTTTACAGAAACTGTAAGCTTTCTAAGTATATTGTATATGTAAAAAAGTTGTCCCATGTTTGGGACAGCTTTTTTGCTTTAATACCCGCCTTCAATTCAGTAGTTTCGCAGCATAAACTTATTTATGACAGAGCAACAACCTAACCAGTTAAATATCGAAATTTCAGAAGAAGTAGCAGAAGGTGCTTATGCTAACCTTGCCATTATAACCCACTCTCATGCAGAGTTTGTAATAGATTTTGTAAATGTTATGCCCGGCACACCCAAGAGTAAAGTAAAATCAAGAATTATCTTAACTCCGCAACATGCCAAACGCTTTATGAAAGCCATGACGGAGAACATAAACAAGTATGAAGCTATCAACGGTACTATTAAAGACCTGGAAGAAATAGAATTGCCTATGAATTTTGGAGGGCCAACGGCGCAGGCTTAATGAGTCGGGAGTCTGGAGTCATTAGTCGGAAGTCTGAGTCATTACAGAAGTAAGTTTACATGAACTTGGCAGGATTGTTAATCATGTACCAAATAAGTTTTCCTGCTTCATCATTTTTTGAAGAGAGGTGATTGTGTTCTTCTTGAGTAATATATTTACAATCAAATGAAAAGTCGAGCCATACTTGTGTTTCTGCATTTTCAGATTCGCAGTCATTCAATTTGCTGATAAAATAATCTTTATACCGTCTTCTTCTATAAGCCTCCACTAAATTTGTACAAACAGATCTGGACGATCTTCTAACCTGGTCAATCAATGAGTACTTCTCCTCTGCCGGAAATCTTTTAGTTATACTAAAAATCTCCATCGCTAATTCATAACCTTTTTTATACGCAAGCAATTCTTTATAATGTCCTATAATAAAAACTATTTTAAAACTTTAATGACTATCTCAACTCCCGACTCCTGACTAACGACTCCCGACTCATAAAATGCCTTCATCCGCAAAACTGTAATAACCATCTTCGCTTACTATCAAATGGTCGAGTACAGTTATATCAAGAAATAGGGCAGCTTGTTTTATTTTTTGGGTGAGTTGTTCATCGGCCTTGCTGGGTTTTAAACTACCGGAGGGATGATTGTGGCAGAGGATTATGTTGACGGCATCTTCTTCTAAGGCCTTGCGTAGAATTATTCTGGGATCAGCTACCGTCCCGGTAATACCGCCTTCACTGATTACTTCAAAGTGATTGATCTTATTAGCCCTGTTTAAAAAGAGTACAGCAAACACTTCGTGCCGGTAATCTTTTAGTTTGATCTGCAAAAAATCAGCAATATCCTTGCTTGAACTAACTATCGGCTTATGCATGATCTCACCGGCCTGCCTTCTTCTGCCTAATTCCAACGCCGCAACAATGGTAATGGCTTTTGCTTCGCCAATGCCCTTTATTTTCATCAGTTCTTTTATAGAAAGTTTGCCTAATGCTGCAAGGCTGTCTTTTCCGAGTTTCATTACTTCTTTGGCTACATCTACGGCAGATTTTTGCCGGGTTCCGTTGTGTATAAGGATGGCCAGTAACTCCGAATTGCTGAGGTTTTCTGCACCGGTAGCGAGTAGTTTTTCTCTTGGCCTGTCGTCTTTTGACCATTCTTTAATTGAGTACTTGTGCTCTTGCATTTGGCCAATGTAACCAATAAATTTGTTCCAGTCAATACCACTTTGTGGTACAGATACAGACCATCAGAACAAATATCCGCCCTATTGAAAAACACTAAAATCTGATAAGATGAAAACCAAAACCCTTACCCCGGTTGGGTCATTGCACCCGATTCTTTTCTTTGCCTGTGTGTATGTAGTGGCTTTATTGTTTTCTGTATTTATCTGTTCTTCTTTATTCTACAGTTGCAACGCAAGCCCGGCAAAATCAATTAATGAGCAAAAGGTTACCCCTGAAGCACCTATGCAGACTGCTGCTACTACGGTGGCCATGCGGTAAACAAATGTTCCCGGTCAATATTTTTAAAAGTTGCCTATGGTGATTGGGTTGATAGTAATATCTTCGCCGCACATTTTTCACCTATGCAATCCGCAAAAATTTTCTCGGGAACTGGTTCTCAGCAATTAGCCGAACAAATTTGTAAACGATACGGTACCAGGTTAGGTAAAGTAAACATCCAGCGATTCAGTGATGGCGAGATCTCTCCCATTTTCCTGGAAAGTGTAAGGGGTGATTATGTTTTCCTGGTGCAAAGCACCTTTTCGCCTGCTGAAAACCTGATGGAGTTACTCCTGATGATCGACGCTGCCAGGAGAGCCTCCGCTTACAAAGTAATCGCTGTATTGCCCTATTATGGATATGCCCGCCAGGACAGAAAGGACAGGCCACGGGTGGCTATAGGAAGTAAACTGGTAGCCAATATGTTAGTAGCTGCCGGGGCAGACCGGGTAATTACCATGGATTTGCATGCCCCGCAGATTCAGGGCTATTTCGACATCCCGGTTGACCATTTGGATAGTCATGCTGTTTTTATCCCTTACATAGAGAATTTAAAGCTTGAAAACCTTACCTTTGCCGCCCCCGATGTGGGAGCAACAAACCGCATCAGGGAAATTGCCAGTTATTTTAATGCAGAAATGGTGATCTGCGATAAGCATCGTAAAAGGGCTAACGAGATTGCCAGCATGGTGGTAATAGGAGATGTAACGGATAGAGATGTTGTGATCATTGATGACATTTGCGATACCGGAGGTACACTGGCAAAAAGTGCAGGTCTTTTAAAAGAAAAAGGAGCAAGAA
>CAZXMP010000078.1:0-18096 GCA_964641575.1 uncultured Chitinophaga sp.
TTGTGTGGAAGCCTTTGGGTATATTTCAATTATTTTTTTTAATATTTCATAATCAAAACTGATATAGGCAGACATAGGTTCCGCTTTCAGGTCTTTAACTAATTGAACGATTCGGCTGGCAACTAATCGTCCTCTATCAACACTAATGGTAGAGGGTTTTATTTCCAGCACCAACATGGTTTGTTGATTATTTTCCAAACCCGCCAATAAATATTCTCGTAGCGTTGGAATTTTTTCTCCATTAGAAAGTTTAAAAGCCAGCAAGTCCGCATAGTTTGTTTTTTCAATCGTTAATTTGTTATAATGCGGATCATGATTAATAACGATAGAATCATCTGCTGTCATCCATATATCAAATTCAGAACCGGTGCAGCCAAGACGGATCGCTTCTTTTAATGCAGCGATAGAATTTTCCGGCAACTTATTTTTTTTCCAGGCCCCACGATGGGCAATTACCGGATTATCGGCAAACTTAACAGGTGAAATGCTTTTTTGTGTAGCCGTACAGGCTGCAAGTGTAATAATGTATATAGCAAGGAATAAAATTTTCATATATCAGCTTTGTTATTCAATGTAAAAATAGATTTGATTCCTTACAAACATCAACAATGCATATTTTATTTGCGTTGTGAAAATAACCAGCTTAAAAATGTTGGTTCTGCAAAAGCAGGATCCCAGCTATTGTGATTAGCATCCGGATAAATAGTAAATTTTACTGAAGCTTTTGCTTTTTTCAATGCCCCTACCATTTCTTCTGATAAACTTACGGGCACTACATCATCCTTACCGCCGTGAAAAACCCACCAGTTTGTTTTTTTGAGATTTGAAGCGGTAGCTGTACTTCCCCCTCCACAAATTGGAATAGCGGCTGCAAATAATTTTGGATTGCGACGAACTATTTCAAATGTCCCCATACCACCCATGGAGAGGCCCCCCACATAAATCTGCTTTTTAGCTACCGGGTAGGTCAGCATAATATTGTGTAATAATTCCTGTGCCAGCTTCATGGCTACAGTTGGTTCACCTGCTTCCTGAAATTGCAGTACTCTTTTTCCATTCACCATTTCGAATTTTACATTACTCCAAAAACTATTAGCGGGGCATTGAGGAAAAACTATAATAGCGGGATAGTTTTTTCGATTCTCTTCTTTTAAAAACAATTTCGCACCATGTACCAATTGCTTTTCATTATCATTTCCCCGTTCGCCAGCACCATGTAAAAAAAATACTACCGGGTACTTTTTTGAGGCATCATAATTTTCAGGTAGCAATAAGCGATAAGGAAGTGTATCACCATTTTGAATAAACAAATGCTTTTCAAATAAGCTTATATCCTGTGACTGGCTTTGTTGAAATACTAAACTAATAAAACCCAGGAGTATTATTTTTTTTATCATACCAATACTATTTAGCGTTAACGATTGAATTCAATTTTCTATTTTACCCAACTAACTTTTTCCATTTTTACATTATTGGAACTGCCGCCAATCATTACCTGAAACTCTCCAGCTTCCCAGTTATATTTCAGGTCGTTGGCGTAAAACTTCAACTCTTCAGGTGTAATTGTAAATGAAACTTTTCTGCTCTCCCCTTTGCTGAGTTTAATTTTTTGAAAGCCTTTTAATTCTTTCACTGGTCGTACTACAGAACCCACCATATCCCTTACGTATAATTGTACCACTTCTTCCCCATCATAATTGCCAGCATTGGAAACAGTAACCGATGCTGTTAATTTTTGATTGCCTTTTAAAGAAGTGCTACTCAGTTCAATGTCTGAATAATTGAAACTGGTATAACTTAATCCATGACCGAATGTATATTGCGGACTGTTGGGTAAATCAATGTAAGCAGATACATAATTAACATCGCTATCATTGGCAGCAGGGCGGCCTGTTTTATAATAATTATAGTAAACAGGAATCTGTCCTTCTGTTCTTGGAAATGTCATTGGTAATTTACCAGAAGGGTTGTAATCAGCAAACAACACATCAGCAATAGCTTCTGCACCTTTGGTGCCGAGCCACCATGAGTATATAATAGCCGGAATATTATTGGCTGTCCAATTAAAAATTAATGGACGTCCTGCACCAATGATCACAACAACAGGTTTGCCGGTGGCATGTATGGCTTTTATTAATTCTTCCTGTACGCCGGGTAGTTGGATATTACTTTTACTTTTGGCTTCACCACTCATAGCCCGGTGTTCACCCACATACATAATTACAATATCGGATTGCTGCGCTGTTGCTACTGCTTCCGCAAAACCAGCTTTGCTTGTATCGTTTATATTACAACCTTGGGAATAAAGCAAGTTTGAATTGCCCCCTAATTTTGCTTGGACTGCATCATACAACGATGGAATTCTGGCTGTATCATCATCCCAATCGTAACTCCAAAAACCCAAATGATCTTTTATAGATTTTACCAATGGACCGATTAAGGCAATTTTTTTTGTTTGCTTACTTAACGGCAACACTTGCTTTTCATTTTTCAATAGCACAATACTTTTCATTGCTATATCTTTTGAAGCTTCCAGGTGTGCAATGTTATTCCATTGTGCTTTTTCCCTTGCTTCATCACAAAACTTAAAAGGATCGGCAAACAATCCCATTTCAAATTTCTTTTTCAAAATTCTTTTTACCGCATCATCAATCACCGTCATTTTTACACTGCCCTCTTTTACCAGCCTATTCAGGTGTTGAATATAGCTGCGGCTTTCCATGTCCATATCACTTCCGGCATTGGTTGCCTGCATGGCCGCTTCTTTACTATCTTTTGAATAACCATGATTTATCATTTCTCCCACACTTCCCCAATCGCTTACTACAAAGCCTTTGAATTTCCACTGCCCTTTTAAAAGATCTCTTTGTAAATAACTATTACCAGTGGCCGGTATTCCATTCAAATCATTAAACGAATTCATAAACGTAGCCGCACCTGCTTCTAATGCTGCTTTAAATGGTGGCAGATACACTTCATGCAATTGACGCAAACTCATATCCACTGAATTATAATCCCGGCCACCTACTGCTGCACCATACGCTGCAAAATGTTTGGCGCAAGCCATCACCGCATCTGTATTGCCTAAACCTTTTCCCTGAAAACCTTTTACTCTTGCAGTAGCAATCATACTGCCCAGATATGGATCTTCACCAGCTCCTTCCATTACCCGGCCCCAGCGAGGGTCACGGCCAATGTCTACCATTGGTGCAAAAGTCCAATGCACACCTGCCGCACTTGCTTCGGTAGCTGCAATTCTTGCAGATAGTTCAATGGCTTTTATATCCCAGCTGGCAGCTTCTCCTAATGGTATGGGAAATATTGTTCGATGGCCGTGTATAATATCTTGCCCAAATAGTAATGGAATTTTTAATCTTGTTTGCAGGGCCAATTGCTGAAGCTCTTTTGTTCTTGCAACGCCAGTTACGTTTAGCATTGAACCTACTTTGCCTTGTTTAATCTGCGCAACAATATCATCATTGCCAGATAACGGACCTGTAGCAGCCCAGGGGCCATTATATTGATTCATCTGGCCAATCTTTTCATCGAGTGTCATCAGGCGGAGAACTGAATCCACCTTTTGGTCAATTGTTTTATTTTGCGCCTTTGTAGTTAACGATATATAAACAAAGATTGCTGTACATATAAAAAATTTTGTCATTGCCTTATTAATTTACCCAATTATTAAACTGTACTACTTTCTAAAATTGATTATGTTTTGAAGGAAGTGATTTATCTATATAAAATTATTTGGTGATTTTTATTGCGAAGCCACCGCCGGGCGCCATTTTAATTGTTACCAAACTATTTTTATTGATTTGCTGTTTACTTATTTTATAATCGCTTCCATAATTATGTGCATTCATTCCATCTATACAGGAAGTTGCATTATAATTTCCAGTGCCAATAAAATTTAATGGTAACGAAATTTCTCTTGCCGTACTATTATTTAATCCTGCAATAAACCAATCATTGCCTTTCTTTCTGGCCGTTACAATGTACTCACCAATTTTTCCCTGCAGAATTTTAGTTTCATCCCAGGTAGTGGGAATGCTACCGAGCAATTCCATAAATGTCGGTTCCTTAAACCCCTGGCTTATGTTGCCGCTAAAAATTTGTAAGGGGCTATCGTACACAACAAACATGGCGAGTTGGTGACAACGGGTACCAATGCTCATCGGATTTTTTCCAATCGGCCTGAACTGATCTTTCTGTGCATTTAATAATAAACCGGGTTCATAATCCATTGGTCCGGCGAGCATTCTTGTATAAGCTAGCGCAACATTATGTTCTGGTGTAGCCAATTCACTCCAGATATTCCATTCTGCACCCAGCACTCCTTCTTGTGTAATGGCATTGGGCCAGGTACGGTTAAATCCTTTTGGTGGAAATGCACCATGAAACATGACAGCAATCTTGTGATCGGCACAAGCTTTTGCAATGCGATGATAAAAGTTTACAGTTTTCTGATCATCCCGATCCATAAAATCTGTCATTATGGATTGAACGCCCCATTTATTAAATTGAGCTAATGCACTATCCAATTGTTTGTCTAAGGTGGAGCAGAGTGTCCACAACATTAATTTTATTCCTTTCTGTTTTGCATACTGCACCAGCTCATCCATATTGATGGCCGGATTTATTTTAAATAGATCTTTATAATCACTCCAGCCTGCATCCAGCATTATTTGATCGAAGCCGAAACGTTTGGCAAAATCAATATAATATTTATAGGTAATTGTATTGATGCCGGCTACAAACGGCACATTAAATAAATTAATTCCTGTTATCCATTCATCCGTTCCTTTTCCGGGTTTCACCCAGGAAAAATCGGTTCCCGGTGCTGGTGAATCACTAAGACTGTAAAGAATGTCATTTACCGGCAACTCAATATCATCCTTTGCTACCAATACAGCCCTCCATGGTAACATTCTTTTACCATTGATTCTTGCTATATAATCAGCCCTTTCTGTTACTATTAATTGTGGAAATTCACCATCGGTCATTTCTTCTTTTAAAGGATACGGAGCAAATACACCTTGTAAACCGTTATTTGTTTTTTGTAAAAACATTCCAGGATAGTCAACCAGGTTAGCATCTGAAAAAGCAAGTTTATACCCATTCGGTAATACAACAGTAACAGGCGCATAGGTGAGCATAGTATCCGGAATTTCCTTCAGCACTTCTTTTTTATAAATCCCTTCAAAGCTGGTATGATAACGATCCATTCCTGGTCGTTTATCAATATGTGGAAACCAAATTGCTGATTGAGGATCTATTTCAAATAATGCCGTTTCGTTTTTTACCGTTATTGAATCTGGAAACTGAGTGCCAAGGCTGTAGGCCATTCCATTATTAAATAATCGAAATTGAATATTAAATGGTTCTTTAAAAACAATATTTAAATGATTATACCGGGAAATTATTTTTTTGCTTCGGTACGGAACAGGTACAATAATATCTGTCTTTTTAGAACCATAGCGATGTTCAACAACTTGAATGTTGTCGGACATTTTTTTGCCAGTTGCCAATTCAATATCAATCGTAGATGATTGAACCAGTAATTGGTTGTTGGCGAATAATTGCCAGGCTATTTTATTATATGCCCTGACTTCTAACCGAAGCGAAGAATCTGGTGAGAATAATAAAAAAGGCTGCTGAGAAAACAGCACTACGGTAAACAACGAGACAAATATTGTTGACAGCAGGTATTTCATCAGCAGCCTTTGTATGATAATTAATAATTTATTTACTCCAATTAACTTTTCCCATTTTCACATCCCTGGAGTTACCGCCGATCATAATATGAAACTCCCCGGCTTCCCAATCGTTCTTTAATTCATAATTATAGAATTTTAAATCGTTGGTTGTAATGTTGAATGTAACGGTTTTACTTTCACCGGCTTTTAACTCAATTTTTTGAAAGCCTTTTAATTCTTTAACCGGCCTGGTAACAGTTCCCACCACATCCCGGATGTATAATTGCACCACTTCTTTACCATCATACTTACCAGTATTAGTAACTGTAACTGATGCCGTCAACGTTTGATTACCCTTTAAGGAAGTGCTGCTTAGTTTTACATCACTATAAGAAAAACTGGTATAGCTTAATCCATAACCAAACGGATACACCGGATCGTTACTTACATCTAAATAATTACTACGAAATTTTGAAAACCATTTTCCCTCTTCTAATGGGCGGCCCGTATTTTTGTGTGCATAATACAAAGGCACTTGTCCTACATTTTGCGGAAAAGTAGTTGTCAATTTGCCAGATGGATTTACATCACCAAATAATACATCTGCAATGGCATAGCCAGCTTCGCTGCCACCAAACCATACATTTAATATGGTGGGTACATTTTCCTGCTCCCATTTTAAAGCTAATGGCCGGCCGGTAAATAAAACCAATACAACCGGCTTACCAGTTTTTAATAATGCTTTAATTAAATCCTGCTGCACTTTTGGTATTTCAAGACTACTGCGGCTGCTACTTTCACCACTCATCTCTGCGCTTTCGCCGGCTGCAACAACAACAACATCACTTTTATTTGCGATTGATACAGCTTCATCTATCATTGCTTGTGCACTACGGCTGTCTCTTCGTAATGATTTTCCAAACATGCCGGCTCTTTCTTCAAACAAACTGTCTTCATCAAGGTTGCTGCCTCTTGCATGTACTATTTTTACATTGCTGCCGCCAACTTCCTGCAAACCTTTTAATAGCGTAATGGCTTCGCTAAATCTTGCAGCTACAGCCCAGGTGCCGGGCATGTTTTCTGCATTATCTGCCAATGGGCCTACTAATGCAATAGTGCCTGATTTTTTTACAGGCAAAATATTTCCCTGATTTTTCAGCAATACAAAGCTTTGTGCTGCTGTTTCTCTTGCCACTTTTCTATGTGCCGCATTAAACACTTCTGTTTTTGCACGGTTGTCATCGCAATATTTATACGGATCATCAAACAACCCGAGTTTATATTTTGCTTCCAGTATTCTTCTACAGGCAATATCAATTTGTGCAACTGTTATTTTGCGTTCGGCCAGCGATTTTTTTAATGTAGTCAGTAACCCTTCACCTACCATATCCATATCAATACCTGCATTCAATGCTCTTGCACTTACGGTTTGCAAATCACCAATACCATGGTCAATCATTTCGTTTATACCAGTATAATCTGTAACCACAAAACCTTTAAAGCCCCACTGTTTTCGTAATACATCTGTCATTAACCATTTGCTGGCAGTTGCAGGCACACCTTCCACTTCATTAAACGATGCCATAAAACTTCCCACCCCTGCATCGGCTGCTGCTTTAAATGGAGGAAAATAAACATTGTACATTGTTTGCCTTGTCATGTCGGTGGTGTTATAATCTCTTCCTGCTTCTGCCGCACCATACATGGCATAATGTTTTACACAACTCATAATGGTGTTGTTTGCTTTCAAATCATTTCCCTGGTAGCCTTTTACCATTGCGGTTGCAATAGCACTACCAAGGTAAGGGTCTTCGCCATTGCCTTCAGAGATGCGGCCCCACCGTGGGTCACGGCTTATATCTACCATTGGGCTAAAGGTCCAGTTAATACCATCGGCACTGGCTTCCACCGCTGCAATTCTTGCACTGTTTTCCACCAGCTTCATATCCCAGCTGCAACTTAAGCCTAACGGTATAGGGAAAACTGTTTCATACCCATGTATCACATCCATTCCAAAAATCATAGGAATTTTTAAACGGCTTTCTTCTACTGCCACTTTTTGTACCTCTCTAATTTTAGCAACCGATTTTATATTAAACAGTCCGCCTACTTTTCCTTCTTTTATTTTTTTTCCAATATCGCTGCTTTGCGCCTGGCCGGTTACAATATCTCCACTGCCGGGTAAGTTTAGCTGACCTATTTTTTCATCCACTGTCATTTTCTTCATCAATGCATCAATGAAGGTTTTCATTTTTGCATCCTGAGCATTTGCATTTGCAGTTACTGCCATTAATAGTACAAACAACCATTTTTTCATGTGTATATTTTTTATTTTTACTAGCCACATGGAATTCGCCGCCAATATTCATTACCGGTTGGTAAGTTTTGCTGATGGCGCATTTCATATCGCTTAGATTTTATTTTTTACTTAAATTGTATTTCGCTTCCTTTTATTGTATACTCAATTCTGCTATTGTTAAGTTTATCAATAATTTCCATTCGTATAACCGGGTCTTTTTCCCAAGTGATGGTTAGTAAACCGAAATGATTCTCCATAATTGGACCTTCTAGCCGGTTTTTATTCAGCGTTGCAAAATCCCAGGTGCTGGTAATGCCGCTTGACGTTACATCATAAATCGGGTAGAGACCTGGTTCTTCCAATTTTGAAATTTCTGCATAGTGTACATCGCCGGATAAAAATAGTACACTATTTGCTTTTGTTTTCTTTATCAGCTCCAGCATTTTCTTTTGCTCATGGGGAAAGTTGGCCCATGCTTCGTATCCATTGTATTCAATACTAAATTGTGAACCGCCGCAAATAAGACGCAGGTCGGCTGGTTTTGCTAATTCGCCTTCCAACCATTTCCATTGTTCGGCACCTAACAAGGTACTATCTGGCGAAGTATGCGGTTTATAATCCGGGGTATAGAAATATTCTTTTCTTGGTAACGAATCTCCTTTCTTGTACAGCAATAAATTGCTTCTGAAGGTTCGTACATCCAGCAATATCAGCTGTACCGTTTTTTCTCCACTTTTAATATATTCTGTATGATAAATACCTTCGTGTTTTCTTCTTTCACTTGCTGCTGGTTCCTTAAAATATTTTAAAAATAATTCTTTGGACTCCTTTTTAAATTCATAATATTTCCCATCGTCATTCCAGCCATAATCATGATCATCCCAGACGGCAAATATTTTGGTAGCCGAATCTAATCGTTTAAAATCAGGTTGCGCCTGCCACCGTTTGTATTTATTTTCCAGTGTATCCATGTTTTTGGTGTCTCCATAGATATTATCTCCCAAAAAAATAAATGCATCAGGTTTATTATTGGCAGCCAGCGATAATACCGGCTGCGGCCAATCCTGATCGCCACAACTGCCGAACGCAATTTTAGTAACAGGCGTTGTTTCTTGTTTGCAGCTTATAAAGCAGATACAAAACGCTAAAACAGGAAGCGAAATTTTTCTTTGAATAATCATGTGGCTTTTTTATTTGAGTAACAATTTTTCTAATACTTTTTTCCAGATAGCATATCCTTTTGCATTCATGTGTAAATTATCTCCTAAAAAAATATCAGTCATTGGAGTTCCATCTGCTTGCAACATTTTTGAAAACACATCCGCATAAGCAGTTTTTTTATCTGTTTTTAAAAACATAGCAATCTGGTTGTTCGCTTCTTCGAATTTTTTCTGGAGGTGTGCCCTGCTTGGACTTGGTTTCATGGATACATACAATAGTGGAGTTGTTGCAAACCTGGCCCTGATTAGTCCATACAATGTTTTAAATCGTCGCACCACCGTTTCCACCGTTACTGTATCGCTGGAAGCAAAATCGTTTTCCCCACAATACATTACAATTTGCTTTGGCTGATATGGATAGATAACCTCGTACCGAAAACGAATTAAATCCACCAATGAGGAGCCGCCAAATGCCCGGTTCAAAATTTTATGGTTGGGAAAATAACCCTGTACATCTTTCCACATAGTAAAGGAAGAACTACCAATCAATAAAACCTGGTTGGCTGCCGGAAACTGAATACTATCCTTTTTTTTGAGTGCCTGTACTTCATTCCAATATGGGATTTTTTCCTGCGACCAACCAGAAGTGGTAAACAGAAAAGTAGTTACAACTATACTTAATACTACTTTCAGCATTTTAATCAACTTTAATAACCTTAGTTCTTTCACTGGTTCCATTTTCATTTACTGATTCGATAGAATAATAATAGGTTTTTTGTGCATCCATTGCTTTCATCCAGTATTCATTATTGGAATGAACCATTACACTTGTATATAATTTATCCGGATGTGTACCATAATATATATTGTATGCAAAAGCATTATCTACCGGTTTCCATTTGATAAAGGCACTACGTTTATCTTTCTCAGTGCGCAGCACAATGAAATTCTGTACGGTGGCTGGCTTCATCCCATTGCCATTTCCAAATATCCTAAACCCGCTAATGGCAAACTTGCCGGTAGGCATTTTTATATTTTCTAATTTAATAAAACGGGCCTGCACCGGCGTAGACAACTCCACATACTCATGTGGTATATCAGTTTTGTTGGTGCTTTTGTCTACTAACATTATCCACTTTTTGCCATCTGTTGAGTAAGATAATTTATACTGGTGAAATTGGTCGTTCCATTTGCCCAGTCGATTGCTTTCCGCATCCTGATCTGCATAATTAATCTGTACAGCTTTGACGGTTGACACATTTCCCAAATCAGTTTGTATAAACTCTCCTTTATTACCAGAAGCAGCACTCCAATATGTTTTTGCTAATTCATCAACCGCATTGTTAGGTAAATAACCACCTAAGGTAGAAGAAACTTGCACTGGTTTGTTATAGTTCAACAACATCCACCCGGTAAAGTAGGAAGACTTTCCATTGTCTCCGTACTTATTTCCGGCGAAGCCTGCAGCAGGAATATAATGCGGATAATCTCCAAACGTAGTGTTGCAATACATAGCGCCATCTGCATCAAAACCAGTTGGCCAGATACCGAGTCTTCTTTCAAATGTATTTTTTACAGAAAGTACCGTGGTAGAAATATGCCAGTAGTTATTAAACTTATCCTGGAAAGTAGCGCCATGTCCGGCACCACGAACAAATCCTCCGAGTTTCATACTTAACGGATCGCTTTGTGCTTCAAACGGACCCAAGGGACTATTGCCTACTAATAAACCATCTGCATAACCACTAAACTCCGTACCGGGTGCTCCGTATTGCAAATAATATTTTCCGTTGTGTTTCGTCATATGACTTCCTTCAATAAACGGGTCGAGAAAAGTATTATCCATATGCTCGCCAAAACGCTGCCATCCAAAACGCCAGGGCTCCAGCAAATACATTTCTTTTCGGGTGCCAATGGGTTGAAACGTTTTTCTGTTCAACTCAATACCATACATGGGAAATTTATTGCTGCTACCATTATACATATACAACCTTCCATCATCATCCGTAAAAAAAGAAGGGTCCCATCCACCAATATCAAAACTATCTACTAATGGTTTCCATTCGTTTGCTTTCGGATTGGTACTCATCCAAATAGTAAACTTATTGGTGTATGTACTTCCAAATACGATCATCGTATCTCCGATAATACCTACAGCAGGTGCACATAATTCATCATAGCCTTCGTTCCAGGGACGTAAAAATTTTCGGTTATTGAATTTCCAATTCAACATATCGCTGCTCACCCAATAACCCCATTGATTGGTGCTGAATAAATAATAGTCGTCCTTATAAGTTACAATGACGGGATCTGCAGTAGCTCTGTGTCGTCCCCATTCACTGAAATTGGGTATTGGGGTGTAGCCATAGTCTATGTTGATGGGATTGCAATAGGTTCGTTGCTGGGCCTGTATCTGCAACACTAAAAAAAATACGATGACAAATAAGAATATCTTTTTCATTTTACAGATTTCCTTTTTTTAATTGCTCAACAGCATAGTTGACCGCTCTTGCTGTGAATGCCATGTACAAAATAGAGGGACTCTGACTTCCTGTACTCGTCATACAAGCCCCATCTGTAACAAACACATTTTTACAATGATGCAATTGATTCCATTCATTTAGCAATGATGTTTTAGGGTCACTGCCCATTCGAACGCCGCCCATTTCATGTATGTCCAATCCGGGAGCTTGTTTATTATCATGGGTATTTACCTCTTTTACACCAGCTGCTTCCATCATTGCTTTGCCTTGTTCTAAAAAATCTTTTACCATTTTATCATCATTATCATCATAGTCAACCGAAGTAATTAATAATGGAATACCCCATTGGTCTTTTTCGGTGCTACTTAATCGAACATGATTAGCTTCTTTAGTGATTGTTTCACCCTGCATATACATGTAGGCTGTCCAGCCACCGGGTTGACTAATGGCTTCTTTAAATTCAGCACCCAATAATGGAGTGATGTTTCTGTCGCTTAATTTTTCTCTGCTAGCACCGGAGTAAATTACATAGCCGCCATAAAAATCCGTATCTCTCTTTTCTACATTGCGAAAATTAGCAATGATACATTCTGCCGGTTTTGATACTTTATAATAGTTATCTAAAAAACCATCTACATAGCCCCACATGCTGCCCCGGTAGTTATGAAAACTGATATACTTGCCCAACAGCCCACTATCATTGCCTAATCCGTTGGGGAAACGTTTGGATGTTGAGTTTAATAAAATAAGATTTGAATTTAATGCGGAGGCATTCAGAAAAATAATATTGGCGAAAAAATCTTTTTCCTCTTTAGTATTGGCATCAATCACTTTTACACCAATAGCTTTTTGTTTTTGCTCATCATAAATAATAGAATGAACAACTGAATACGGACGAATAGTAAGATTGCCTGTCTTGGCTGCCCATGGTAATGTAGATGAATTGGAACTGAAATAGCCACCAAAGGGGCAACCCCGCATACATAGATTTCTATTGAGACATTGGCCCCGGCCCTGGTCGAGATGAATTTGTTTGGGATCGGTAATATGTGCCCATCTGCCAGACTCGTAATGACGATTAAATTTTTCTTTAATCACTTTTTGAAAATGACGTTCTACTGCATTTAATTCATACGCCGTTAAAAACTCTCCATCTGGCATAGAAGGAATGCCGGCTTTTTCGCCGCATACACCAATAAATTTTTCTACATGGCTGTACCAATCTTTTATATCAGTATAGTTTATAGGAAACGATTCGCCATAGCCATACCGCTGTGGTGCAGTAAAATCATACTCACTCCATCTTGCACAAGCTCTTCCCCATGTTAACGATTTGCCTCCTACCTGGTAGCCACGAACCCATTGAAAAGGTTTTTCCTGCACATAAGGATGGTCGGCATCTTTTATAAAAAAATGTTGTGTGTCTTCACTGTAGCCTGCAGCCCTGCTGATCAATGGATTTTGTTGTTTGGTTTCATTGGTAATCCATCCACGGTGTGGTAATTCCCACCTGGATAAATTAGCAGTTGGATAGTCTTTAATATGATCCACCGGACGACCTCTTTCCAGCACCAATGTTTTCAATCCCTTTTCACAAAGTTCTTTGGCTGCCCAACCACCACTGATACCACTGCCGATAACAATAGCATCGAAAGTATGCTCCGCATTTCCTTTTGTAGTAATATTTATATGTGAAGTATCAGGCATTTAATAACCGGTTCTTCTTGTTTTAAAAAGTTTATTATCTAAGCTGAATGCGCCGGGGCCAGTAAATAAAAAAATCACACCCAGCAGAACGAATAAAAAAGGATGCTGGTCTTCCATCCAAAATTTTCCTTTGCCAATAAAAAATACGATGTAGGCAAATGTGCCGATAGTAATTAATGCTGCAAGTCTTGTAAATAAACCCAAGATCAGCAGCACTCCCGCTACAAACTCCGCCCCTTTTCCCAGATAAGGCATAAAAGAGGAACCTTTAAAAGCCTCCCAATCCGTATAGCCTTTCATTTTAGCTGCATCAAAAACTTCATAGCCATGATAGGCAATAAAAAAACCCACAATTATCCGAAGTGCTGCTATTGCAGTTTGCTGATAAAAAGGTAAGGGTGAAAAAAAACGATTCATATTTTACTTTTTTAATAACTCGATGACTGCACCGCCACCCGTTGCTAAGTTTAACAGGAAGTGACTACTTTTATTAACCTGCAGTTGAGTTTTTTGAATGTGATTAGGATCAATTGCCACATCAGCAGCATCAGAATAAATAGTTGCATTAAAATTTTCATCTGGCAAAAAAGAAAAAGAAATATTCAGACTTTTTGACTTGCCATTCGTAATTGCTCCTACATACCAGTTATTATTTTTTCTTCTTGCTATCACAATATATTCTCCGGGTTTGGCATCAATCACTCTTGTTTCATCCCAAACGGTAGGAATATTTTTTATAAATTCAAATCCCGGTTGCCCTTCGTAAGCTTCCGGATAATCACAAACCATTTGCAAATAGTTTTCCAGCACCACATACATGGCAAGCATGTGGCATCGGGTACCCAACATCAATGGCCTGGTATAGTTTGGCTTTATTTGTGCGGCAGGTACTGCACGGAAACCACCTAAGTGATAATCTGCACTTCCGGCAAGCATTCTTGTAAACGGAATATCAATATCCATGTCTGGTGTAACATAACTTGCCCATTTATTCGCTTCATAATTTAATGTGCCTTCCCGTGTAAATTCATTCGGCCAGGTACGGTGAAGTCCCGTGGGTTTATATGCACCATGAAACTGTATATGTAATTTATGTTTGGCGGCTTTTTCTAAAATTTCATTTTGCATGTTTACCATCTGCTGATCATCCCGGTCCATAAAATCAACCATCATTCCACTTAACCCCCATTTTTCAAACAACGCAAAGGCGGTATCTAATTTTGGATACAAGGCATAAAAATGAACCCACACCCTTACATCAACACCTTTTGAATGTGCATAGTCACAAACTTCTTTCATATCCAAACCAGGAACAGGTTTTGTAACATCGGCATTAGGGCCGGGCTGAAATCCAACTCCATCATCCACATACCATTGGTGTAAGCCATACTCCACTACCGAATGATATTGAATATTATTTCTTGCGCAAAAATCAATATAGTATTGCTGTGTTACAAAATTATTACCCGGTGCATTAATTGTATCGGGTAATACATTACCATTCCACCAGGGAAAAGTTGTTTTACCCGGCTTTATCCAATCTGTACTCTTTATTTTACAAGGTTCATTTAAACTAGTGATAATATTAGACTCAATAAGACTTCCAATTCGATCACTGATAAGTATAACCCGCCATGGACTCTTATGCGGTAAAGATGATTTTACTTTGATTGTTGTATCGGAAGGCCACGGTGAAAGTTTACTGGTTAAAATACTGTTAGTACTTTTTGCAAGATACATGCCGGCATAATCAACCAAAGCGGCTTCTGTAATGGCCATATAAATACCTGAGTTGAATTCGAACAAAGCCGGAAGGTCAAGCATTTTTTTTGCAGGCAGGTCGGCAACGGCTATTTTTTGATAAACTCCTTCATGTGATGAAGTGAAATTATCAAACAACAAGGTTCTTGTCAGCGGGTTGCCGGTGATATTAAAAGAAGTATTCTCCTGCAATAATGTGAATGAAGACTGATGTTGCCATTGCGGTAATTCATACCGGAAAGCCAGGCCATCATTAAAAGCCCTGATAACAATATTTAAATGTAGAAAAGGAGAACCTGTTTGCTGAACAGCAATAACCAATTGACGAAACTCATCTTTTACGTCTTTTGCTTTTCCAACAATAAGACTATATGATTCTACTCCACTGCTTAAAACCCCTGCCGTAATTTTTATATTATTGGAAAAACTGGCTTCTTTAAATATCAGTGAGAGAGGGCTGTTATCGATAAGTATTTTCCCTTTATAAGTAACCCGGTAAAAAAAAGTATTTGATTTTATTTCTGCTGCATACGTAATGCTTCCATCAGGTGAAGAAATAGAATATATTTTCTTGGCCGCTGCTTCTATCTGAAAGAGGCAGGCAAGTACTATAAAGGAATATCTGACAAACAATCGCATCCCAAAAATTTTATTCATTACTAAATCTTTCCCCTCCTCTCAAAACTATATATGGCTGACCAATTACTTCTACTTCTTTTATAAAGTCATTTACATTAGCTGTATTAAAACTAAATAAATCATAATGACAGGGAATTACACAAGCAGCATTAATGGCTTTCCCTAATTCGGCTGCTTCTTTACCATCTAAATTACCTGCCACTTTTCGTTCTGGTTTATTGCCATTAATAGGTAAAAGAGCCACATCTACAGTAAAAGGCTTTACTAAATCTACCATCTCATCAAACCAAAGCGTATCGCCGCTGTGGTAGATAGCATACTTGCCAAATTTGATTACATAGCCCAAGTATTTGCAATTACCATTTTCATCCCTGTCAATTTCATTGTGTTTTGCCGGTATACCATGAAAAGTAAACTCTTCAATAGTTACTGATTGTTTATCATTTAAGCCAACCGGAAAATCAATAGCACACTGTACTCTCTCTGCTACAAAACTTCGGTTAGCTTCGGGTATAATAAACTTTATACCGGGGTTATTTTTTAAAATAGGAATTAAGGTTTCTGCATCCAAATGGTCGGTATGATTGTGACTACTCGTTACAATTGAAATATTTGTAAGCAATTCCGGTTGTATCACTAACTCACTTATTCTTGTATGCGGTTTATCGGTGGTCAGGTATTTTTTAGTCAACGAATCTGATAAATAAGGATCAATTAGTATTCTTTTGCCATTCCATTGTAACAAATAACCACTTTGCCCCAGCCACCAAAGATGAAAACCAGTTGTATTCAGCAATGAATCCATTTCTGTAATCAGTGCTTCATTTTTTTTTAGGGCTGCAATCATAGTAGTCAACATTAAAAAGTCAAAAGCCTGGCCATTTTTGATTTTTGAATTATTCCTTACAACGTTTCTCTCACCTTCTTTGCCCCAGCCACCATACTAATCAGTTTCTTTCTCGCTGCCCATCTTGCCGTTTGACTCAACCCACAATCCGGCGCCACTGATAATTTATCAGCAGGCACATATTTCAAACATTTATTGATTCTCTCTACCACATCGTCCACACTTTCTATGTAATAATTTTTTACATCAATAATACCTACTGCTACATTCATTTTTTCTGCAAAAGGTGCCAGTAATTCTATTTCTGCAAATTCCCTGTTAGCCATTTCAATATGAATTTCATCCACCGTCATATCTAAAAAATCAGGTAACATTGGTTTTAAACTTCTGTAACCAACAGGTCTTCCTTTAAAATTTCCAAAACATAAATGTGTACTGAGGTTACATTTTCCCACTACTGATTGTACGGTACGATTAAAAATATCAACAAAACGTTTGGTATCTTCTTTAAAAGCATAACAACTCATGCTGGGCTCATCCACCGTTATTTCTTTGCAACCCGCTGCCACCAATGCTTCCAGCTCTTTACTAATCATTGGTAATAAAGCCTCAGTAATAGCATAGCGGTCTTTGTATTTGTCGTTGGGTAGTAATCGTCCGCTTAATGTATAAGGACCGGGGATACTTGCTTTTAAAATTGGGCCGGCTGGTGCTAATTTTTTCAATCGTTCAAACTCAGCTACGGCACCTAATCCATTGGGAGCAACCAACTCACCAACGATATTGTTTTTTCCCCGCTGATCATGTGCAGGCGGTCCAAATTTCCTGGTTTCTGCTTCGTTGTTTTCAATTCCTTTTATAAAACCATAAAAGGACAAATTAAAATCCAGCCGGGTTTGTTCCCCATCAGTTATTACATCTAATCCGGCAGTGGTTTGGTCGTGTATGGCAGCAATCACTGCATCTTCAATCATTTCTTCTACATCGGCTGCGCCAAACTGGTTCAGGTTTTTAGCACCAAATTCGAGCCAGCCCGGAAAGGGATAGCTGCCTACAACGGTTGTGCGAATAGGAGTCATCATGTATTAATCCCAAATGGGAATTTTATTAAATAAATATGGTGGAATAATAAATGGAATATCATCTTCCTTACTACCATTGTAAGGAGTATGAAACAACCCGTCTTCCCCTAAGTGAATGTCAATTTTTTTGTAAAAAAGCCTAACTATTTTTATACAGTGCTGCAAATCGATTTGCATGTTCGTCATACGCCGCTTCAAACAGCTGAGTTGCCTTTTCGGTACCAACAATACAGCCAGCAGTTAACACTTTTGGTGGATGACCGGCTGTTGTTAGCAGCTGCGCTATTTCTGCTTTAATGCTATTGACGAGTAATACACCACCTACCGTGGATCCGGGAGATACCGGCGTTTCCAACCCATCAATATAAATCATCGAATCGCCGGCTGGTGCTCCAGTGTCTAATACCAAATCTGCAAAG
>CAZXMP010000079.1:0-17900 GCA_964641575.1 uncultured Chitinophaga sp.
ATGCAGCAACAGTATAAAGCAGTTTATTTATTATTTTTTTCATAAACATTTTTTTAAAGAATTAAAATGATGCTTTAATGCCAATATTAATTTGCACAGGTGCAGGCAATGTTCCATAATCAAAACCAAAACCTCCAACACCTCTTGCACCGGCTGTTAAACCATTTACGGCAGGGTCAACACCACTATAATTAGTCAATAATATCAAATCATTACCTGTAATAAAGGCACTAAGACTTTTTACCCCTTTAATAAGGTTTGGTCTGAATGTGTAATTTATTGTCAGGTCACGCAGACGGAACCAGTTTACATCTTTTTCAATAAACTCTTCCACAGGCATCGTTGCATAATACTGGTCGTTGTAAGCAGGAATAACCACAATTGTATTAGGGGTTGGGTTAGCAGAATTTTGCAGCCCATCATTCAATACACCAGTAACTACTCTAGGCTCATACCTGTCAGCAGTAGATTTGCTGATACCATTTTTAGTCAACAATTCATTATTGCCATTATATATATCTCCACCCACTTTTAAATCCCACAACATACTAACTCTCCAGTTTTTGTAACGAAAGTTGTTGCTCCATCCAGTTGTGAAGTTGGGGTTTCTGTCCCCTCTTACACGAAACACCGCATCAATAACCGGTAAACCATTGGCTGGGTTAATTAATATTTGGCCGGCATTATTTCTTGCATAACCAGAACCTGTGATAGAGGTTGTAGGCCCACCCAATGTTAAACCACCTCTACCTGTATAAAGCCATGTTTCAGCAATATAATATTCAGCAACATTCTTCGGTAATCCAACCACTTTATTTCTCATGCGGTTGAAATTGAAACGCATATCCCAGGTAAATTCTTTCTTTTTCATTACGCTGTAATCAATAGAAATTTCAACACCTTTATTACGGGTAGATCCTGCATTTTGTGTATTCAATACAAACCCAGTTCCATAACTTAAACGGAAACCTTCAATTATCTGACCTTCGTTTAAGGTATTGTAATAGGTGATATCAATTCCGAAGCGGCTTTTAAATAAGCGAACCTCGGTACCCATTTCAAATGTTTTTTGTTTTTCAGGCTCTAACTCAAAGTTGTTATTTACAAAACCATAGGAGTAGCCGCCACCGCTAGCCTGGGCATCTACAAATACGGATTGTGTAGAATAAGGGCTGTTTAAACGGGCCGTACTGGCTCTTGAACCACGGAGTTTCCAATAGTTAAGTATGTTGCCTTTTTTTAGCGCAGGGAACATATCGCTTAAGATCAGACTGGCACTCATGCCGGGGTAATCATACCTTCTATTTTTTTCCGGCAGGGTAGAAGCCTGTTCAAAACGATGCGTGTAATTTAAGAATAAGAAATTTTTATAGCTAATAGCAAACTCACCAAAGAAAGCAAGTTGGCGCAGCAGTACATAGTTGTATTCGCCAAATTTATTTCTGTTCAATCTTGCACGGGTGCCGGGTCTGGTAAAACTGCTATCCATATAGTCACCCAGCATTGCTTTTAAAGATTTGTTGTCAATAATTGTGGGTACTCCTCCTGGTATTACATTTCCATCAGCATCTCTGGGAGTAAGATACATTTTACCGTTTCCACCTGTATTAGATAGACCACCAACAGAGTCAACAATATTTGTTCCTCTGATAGCAAACATTTCTGTTTTATAATCCTGCCACATTGTTCCACCCATCAGGCGGAGGTCGATATTTTTACCAACTTTTTTTGTGGCTGTAGCATTAATAGTGTGATTGTAACCGGCATATCTCCTCCAATAGTTATCTAATGAACCACCAGAGCCTGCGGTTACATAAAAAGATTGTGGATGGAAAAAGAGAAATCCATTTTGATTATAAGTATCATATCCAAAGCGACCATTAACTGATAACCATTTAAACGGTTTTAAGTTAACACCCAATGTATAGTTCAGTCGTTCTACTTCTTCACCTCCTATATTATTAGCCGTATTCCATAAAGGATTATCGTATTCGCCATTGGCAGAGGCACCATCAAACAAATCACCTTTATCTCCTGTTTGCGTTTCGAAATTTCTTATATCGTCTGTAGCAGGCCACATAATCAAACTCAATAAATAACCACCGCCACCTCTCAACACTTTATCATTTTCAGATTTTGTATAGGCAAACGAAGGAATTATTTCTAGTTTTTCTTTGAACAGTTTAGTGGTATTGGAAATTCTTGCACTATACCTTTTAAAATTATTATTAGGCACAATACCTTTTTGATCAAAGAAGCTGCCAGATACCCTGAATTTAGATTCCTTAAAACCAAAGTCCATACCCAGGTTATGTGTTTGTGCCGTACCTGTACGGAAAAAATTTCTTTTATTGTCAAATAATTGAGTGCCCTCCGGCCAGGCTGCCCCAAATCTTCTGAAGAAACCACTACCAACAATTTCAGCAGGAACACCGTTTGTACCGGCGCTATATGTATCTAATGTTTCAGGGTAGCGGGTTATTTTTTGTAAACGAAGACTGTTATCATATTGGATGGCAAATTTATTGGTCTTTGCTTTTCTTGTAGTAATGATAATAGCACCGGAACTTGCCTGGCTTCCATAGAGAGCAGTAGCTTCAGGGCCTTTTAATACTGTAAGACTTTCAATATCGCTTGGGTTAATATCAGCAATACGATTTTGATAATCACTTTCTCTATTCGATCTGTCTGATGCAAGTCCAAGACCTGTACCACCTCCAGAAGTTTCACTCATAGTGGAATTATCTAACACAACACCATCCACTACATAGAGAGGTTGGTTGCTTAATGATAATGAGTTGAATCCACGAAGTACAACAGAAGAGGATGCACCGGCCAAACCAGAGGTTTGATCCAACGTTAAACCAGCCACACGACCCTGTAAGCTATTCAGGAAGTTTTCTCTTTGAGTTTCTTGAATTACATCGCCACTCACAGTTTGAGTAGAGTAGCCCAACGATCTTGGGTTACGTTTAATATCCATAGCTGTTACAATAACTTCGCCCATGGTATTATCAGCGGTTTTAAGACTAACACCAATAGCACCATCGCCTGGCTTTATATCTTCCGAAACATAACCAACATAGGTAACCACCAATGTTTCTCCCGGATTTACCTTAATGGAGAATTTACCATTGGCATCCGTTTGCGTAATGCGACGGGTTCCTTTTACCCGTACAGTTACTCAACTAAACGGAGCCTTACTATCTTCTGATACAATTGTACCAGAAACTGTTATTTCCTGTGCCTGCAGGGCAGGTGGAAGGAGCAGCAGCACCAGTGACAAGGAAAGAAACAATTGAAGAATTCTTCTCATAGCTGTTTTTTTTTGTATTTAAAATAAGCAGTTCACAAAATTTATTACGCCACTCTTACCCCGGCATCGATATAGGGTTTTAGTAAAGGGTCGTTTGCAGGTAATTCTGTTATCAGCATATCAATCTCATCTAGTCCGCAAACACGGATGGGTTGTGCAGAATTTATTTTTTCAGCAATACTCAAACACACTACCATTTTAGAAGACTCTATCATAGCCCTTTTTAGCTGCACCACTTCCCAATCATTATCAGTAATACCATGTTCCACATCAATAGCATTCGTACCAAGAAAACATATATCGGCTTTCAGTTGCTTTATTTTGGCAATAGCTTCTGAGCCAACAGTAATCTTTGAATTTTTAGAAATTTTATCGCCAATTAATATCACTTCAATATTTGGGTGATACATATATTCCAATATTGCCGGAATACTACCAGAAATAAATGTTGCTTTTAACTGGGCAGGTAGGGAACGGGCCATTTCAATAATAGTAGTACCCCCGCTTGTAAGTACAAACATGCCATTGCTGATCAACCCAACGGCTTTTTCAGCAATTGTTTTTTTATGATTTTGCGAGTAAACACCATTGTTGGGAAAATAAACCTGGTTGAAAGAATGGGAGAGGGCACCGCCATGCACTTTGATCACTTTCCCTTCATCTGCTAATTCCTGCAAGTCACGTCTAATGGTATCCTCAGATACATTTATCTCAGAACAGAGCAGTGATGAAAGGACTTTGTTGTGCAGGTTCACCTGGTGAAGGATGTATGCCTGTCTTTCCTTTTTGAGCATTCGTTAGTTTTGATAGCCCAAAATATAGAAATTCCTGCACAAAAACGCAAAAAGCAGAAATAATTTGCAGGAAGTGGAAAAAAGGAGAGAAACTGTGAATTAAACCCAAAAAACAACCCCGCCTGTTTGGACGGGGTTGATCAATTTATTTTGATAATCATATATTATTTACCAAATGTGAACCGGGCTGTAAAGCCGATTGCGGCAGGTTCAAAGTTTATATCGGTTACAATGTTTAACTCTGGTTTCCAATCCAGGGATATATTTAAAGGCACATTGTTGAATTTATAATCGAGCCCCACCACACCCTGTGCACCAAAATTGGGGTCGGTGGAAGTTTTTTGCGTATTAGTATTAAACGTCTTTACAAAACCAAGATAACCTCCTCCGCCATAGAAATAAGTAAGACCGGATGCAGCAAGAGGTTTATGAAACTCCACCAATGCACCAATAGCTAAAGGATCGCCAAAGGACAAAAGACCTTCGATGGCTACTTTCTCATTGATAAAGTGTTTGATAGAAATAGAATTGTTAACCATTGCGGAAGAACTGCTGAGGCGAACACCTAATGCAGTTTTATAATCTTGTGCTGATGCGTTACTAAATGAACCAATAGCAGTAATAGTGATGGCGATTAAAAGTATTCTTTTCATGGTGATTGTTTTTGCTATCAGCATAACGAAAAATGATGCCCCGAAGTCTAAAGGAAATGCAAATGTTATTAGTTGACGATTGCTATTGAACAATAACCAGCAGCAATTTTAAAATAGTTCGTACTTCGTCTTTGGTCTTCTCTCTTCTAACCAACTAAAATTGGGGAGCCGCATTTCAGAAGGAGTCTTTTGCCGGATAGGCCAGATGGTACCGGTGACATTGCTTCTCAAAACTACTTTACGCAATGCCTGTTCACTAAAATAAATATCAATAATGTCTGATTTGGATTCATTGATGCCGGTATAGGCACTGTCTTCATCCTGTATATAATATATGCACTCTGCAAACCCATTGGCCCGAACTGAATCGATATTGCCGTTATTAAAATAACCATCCATACGGGAGGATTTGATCTGGTTGAATATTTCGTTATCCATTTTATTTACCAGGAAGCTATTCTCAAACACTTTTACTTTATCTGCCTTTTTATTTTTAGTAAAAACAAATACTGTATCACCTGTTATCTGGCTTTCCTTGGCCCAAATAACGGGATCTTGAAAAAGCCGGAAAGTTGAATCTCTGAAAGAATAAAAAACACTATCTGCAACAGCTTGTAATGAATCGGAGAAAATGCGAACATTGCGATAACCTTCAAAGTATCGGTTTGTACTATCTTTAGTATTATTTACTGTTACTACCTTAGTTCCTTTTACGGTGTCTTTCACCACCGAATCTTTGGTAGCATACAGATCAGAGAGGCGGGCAGAGAATAAAGTGTCGGCAGTTATATAAATAGAATCGTTGTCTTGTTTTAAGATCATCAAAGGTTTTCGGGTAGCAAGTATGCGATCTCTTTTATTATCCCTGAATACTTCACCTGCAATGATGGTGGTGCCCTGTGCAGAGTCAACGATTATTACATTACCTCTTGCCTGGGAGGTACCTGTACTATCATCAAAAGCAACATTATCACCAACTATAGAAATTTTTCCATCTCTGATAATTGGTCGTTGTCCAAACTCTGCTTTGCCGGTTTGCAGATTATAAAAACCATCTTTAGTTTCTATCGTTCTTCCGCTACTATCTTTTATCAATGTTTGTGCTATAAAACGAACCAATCCATTTTGTGTATTGTACATCAACGAATCAGTTGTGATATCATAGGCGGGATCTTTTAATACTACGTTGTCCTTAAAATAAATATCTTTTAATCCTCCATAGTACCAGCCTTCTTTGCTTGTTAACACAGTTTTTTTGTTGACTACTTTACCTCCATGTTTGTAAATGCCGATGTTGGTGGTCATATCGTATTCCAAATCAGGAGTAGTTAGTGTTCCTTTTCCATCAGTTAACCGAACAGCTCCGTCAAGAAAAGCAAGTCTTCTGTCAATCAGGTATCGAAGATGATTAGAATAGATATTAGTAGTATCTGCATCATTAATATGCACTTTGCCCCAGGCTTCAAATGTTTTGTTGTTATTATTTATAACACAACTATCGCAATAGAATAAACTGGTTCCTTGCTTCAACTTTACATTTCCTGCAAGTATAGTTAATTGAACGGTGTCCACTTTCCTGAATTCCAATTTTCGTACACCGGGTAAAATATAAACGGTAAGCAAACTATCTTCCGAAGGAGCCGCAGCAGTAGGAGTAACAACTTGTGCAGGAGAAATTATTGCCGCTAATAATAACCCGCAAACAAAAAGGCCGTAAAATGTTTTGATGTGTCGCATTATTTATTCCCACCGGGAATAGTATCTTTTTTCGCTGGCGAAGTTATCGGGCCGTCTTTATCTTTTTTGCCAAAGATTGATAAATTAACGTAGCGTTTAGGATTAGTACGCAGATCATCCATTAATATTTCTGCGCTAAGAATAGCATCGTTCAATTTATTATATAAAGTACGATCATTGATCAATGCACCTAATGTTCCCTCTTTACTGGATATTTTAGCAACGGCTCCTTTCAATTGACTGATCATTGCATTCAGCGAATCAATAGTAGGTTTTATTTCAATAGCAGCTAATTTTTCCGAAGCTGTTTTAAAATTACCTACTGTACTGGTAATATTATCGGTGTTTTTATTTAGTGCAGCAGTAAGGTTTTCTGTATTTCTAAGTGTACCCGCTAATGCGCCAGATTGATTATCCAATAAACCATTTAAGGCGCTACTGGCACGGTTAAGGTTGGCAAAGGTTTGTTGTAAATTAATTTTTGCGTCAGCATTCAATAGGCCATTAACACCACTTAATGTTTGTGCCAACGTATCAAGTGTACTTCTTACTTTAGTGAGTGTGGGATTTATCTGTGCAGATACTTGCGAGAGTAGTCCACTTTCTTCCCGTGTTTGTAGTGTATCGCCAATTTTTAAATAAGTTTTTGAATCCCCCATTTCTATTACAATGTGAGATGCACCTACTAAAGTTGAACCGATATAGGCAACCGAATTATCGGGAATATTAATATCTCTTGTAAGATTAATAGTTATTATTACGCCGCTTACATTCTTATCCAATTCCCTGTTATCATATACTTTACCTACCGGTAACCCGTTAATCTTTACTTCATTTGATTTTTCAAGGGAGCCCATATTGCTGAATACAGCATAGACTTTTTTGGTTTTATTGAAAGTGTCTTTGCCTTTCAAAAAATTAAAACCCAATATGAGAATGGTAAGGGCGGTGATAGTTAAAATACCGACTTTTGTTTCGTTGCTGATCTTCATTAGGTTTCTTTTGCGGCTTAAGGCCGATAACAAAGGGCAAATTAGCCATTTTTTTTTTAATCGTTTAAATGAGAGGCATTTATCAAAATAAGAAGAGGCAAACCTAAGGTTGCCTCTTCTTATAAATATCCGATGTTTTTACTATTTAGTTCTTTCCTGCTTTTCTTTATGTTCAATCATTTCAAGAAAAGCCTTAGCGTCCAATTCAGGTAAGGGGCTGCTGCTTTGTGTATTGCTGTCTTTTATATCCGTTTCCTGTTTTTCTTCCAGCCAGGCAATGTATTTTTTTAATGCTTCTAAAATACAAGTAGAAAGTTCTTTTTGTCCCTCCTCGCTGTTCAGGTATTTCTCTTCTTCCGGGTTGGAGATAAAACCGGTTTCTACCAATACACTCGGCATGGCAGTAGCTTGTAATACCCAAATACCAACCGGACGTTGTTTCACATCCCTATCTACACGACCCACTTTTACAAACTCATCTTGTACATAGCCAGCCAGCGTAGCGCTACGCTTAAAGTATTGCTTTGTTTTTAATAAACTGAGAGCAATAAACTCCGGTGAGGTAGGATCAAGCTCACCATATTTTTCTTTGTAATTATCTTCCGTAAGCATGGAAGCATTTTCCCGAACGGCCAGCTCTTTATCGTCTGTTTTACCGGCCCCCCATATATATGTTTCAGTTCCTTTGGCGGTGCTGGGTAAATTGTAATAGCGGTATTGAGGAACGTCTTTTGTTTTTTTCTTCCTGTTTTTTCCTTTGCCCACATAATAAGTCACTTTTTTGGTGCCTATTTGTTCCGACACTCTTTTCATAGGTGCAGAGTTAACATGGATGCATAGAAAAAGATCACCCTTGTTTTCATTAGCAAAATTGGCCCGGGCATGTAATGCGGGATAAGTATCCGTTTTGCGGGTATATAATACTTTGATGTCAGGGAATTGCTTTTCGATCATCGCCCCAACTTTTAAGGACACATCAAGGCAAATATCTTTTTCATACGAGTATTGACCTTTTGCGCCGGCATCGTGTCCTCCATGGCCTGGGTCAATTATGATAGTTTTTATAGCTTTTTGTTGTATCCTGTCCGGGCTTGTTTTATCAAAAGAAAAAAAGCTCAGGCAAAAAGCAGCGACCAGAAAGAAGAGAACGGTTCGTTTAATCATGGTTTTTCCTTTTTTAATGGGTTGCCGGAATATTCACAAATAGTTTGCGGTCAGTGGAATGAAGCCTACCTGATAAAGATTTACATTTGCCACCTACCTGATGATGCAACTGTACAAATTTAGGCCAAAAATCTTCTTATACGGGATACTGACTGCACTGTTATTTTTCACATTGACGTGGAAAACAGCTGCTAACGGTATCAATGGCCATGATTTTCGCAGTCTTTTAACATCTGCTTCAGATACCACAACACCTCTTTTAAAAAAAGATACACTCCGACCCTTACCACTAACGAACGCAGATACTACAAAATTGCCAGCAGGCGATACCAGCGGTATCATTCAAAAAACAGACACTTTTAGTCTAAAAATTTCCAAGGACTCTTTAGCAGCACCTTTAAAGTATGCAGCGGAAGATTCTGCCGTAGCATTAGTACAGGAAAAGAAAATAATCTTGTACGGAAAAACAAAAACGGAATACCAGGACATTACACTTACTGCTCCAAAAGTAGAAGTAGACCAGGCCACGCAAATAGTAACTGCTGTTAATGCAAAAGATAGTACAGGAGCAATTACGGAAGAAGCCCGGTTTAAAAGTGGCGAAAGTGAGTTTACCAGCGATACGATCCGTTACAATTTTAAATCACAGGTGGGGCTTACAAAGAATACCTATACTTCGCAGGGAGAATTTATAGTTTTTGGAGAGACCGCAAAAAAAGTGGATGCCAATACCACTTTTATTAAAAGAGCAAGATTTAGTACTTGCAACCTTGATCATCCCCACTTTTCTATTGTAACGCCAAAAATGAAAGTGATCAACCAAAAACTGGCGGTATCCGGACCGGCTCATCTTGAGTTTGAAGATGTTCCTATTCCCATTTACCTGCCATTTGGTTTTTATCCATTGAGCCAGGGCCGCCATTCCGGATTATTGCCACCACGGTTTGCAGTGAGTGAGCAGTTTGGTTTGGGATTAGAAGGATTGGGTTACTATAAAGTATTAAGTGAATATTGGGATGCAAAAGTGTACGGAAATATTTACTCGTATGGTGGCTGGGCGTTAAACCTTAATCCAACGTATAGAAAACGATACCGGTACAGCGGTGCATTTAATATCGGCCTGTTAAATTCAAAACAAAATTTTAAAGGCGACCCGGATTATCGTAAAAGCAATAATTTTTCTATTAACTGGAATCACTCCGTGGATAGTAAGGCAAGACCGGGAACTACCTTTACCGCCAATGTGCAGGCGCAATCAACCAGGTATAATGAGCTTATAACAAATAACACACAGCAGAATTTCCAAAATCTTTTAGGGTCTTCTATAGCATACTCAAAAACTTGGGCTGGCAAACCGTATAATCTTACGTTGAGTGCTAATCATAATCAGAATAATGCTTTGCGTTTAATAAGTGTAAGCTTACCGGATGCAGGTTTTACAGTAAGTACCTTATATCCGTTTGAAAGAAAAAATGGTGCTGGTACCCCAAAATGGTATGAAAAACTAGGCGTTGGTTACAACGGTAATTTCAGAAATCAATTTTCATTTTATGATACCGCATTTTCATTTAAAAGATTGATAGATACTTTGCAGTGGGGGGCGCAACATAATTTCCCCATTACTTTATCATTGCCACCAATACTCGGAGGTGCTATAATTGTTTCACCTTCTGTTTCGTATTCCAGTGTGTGGATAGCGCAGAAATTTCGGCGTAAATGGAATACCGCCACACAAAAAGCAGATACTACTATTACCAAAGGATTTTTTACTGACCACCAGGTGGGATTCTCATTAGGTTTCAACACCGCTATTTTTGGAACCTATCAGTTTAAAAAATCAAGGATCATTGCATTGCGACATGTAATACGACCATCGCTTAGCTTTAATTATCGTCCTGATCTTTCAAAGGGTAATTACTTTACAGATACAGTGGCGCCGGGTATTGCTTACCGTTTTTCTCAGTATAGCGGAGCATTATATCCCGGTTATTCAGAGGGAAGAACAGGCGGTATCAGTTTTGGGGTGGATAACAATGTTGAAATGAAATGGCGATCTAAAAAAGATACCGGTGAAAATGCCATCAAGAAAATCAGGTTAATTGATGGTTATGGTTTTAACAGCGGCTATAATTTTTTACAAGACTCAATGAGGCTATATCCTTTCAATTTATATATCCGCTCTACCTTATTTGAAAAAATAAATATAACGGCGCAAGGTATATTAACACCGTACCAGGTTAATGCACAGGGACTGGATATTAACAGGTTTGTATGGCAGGATGGAAAATTTAATATAGGTCGGTTGTCATCTGCAAGTGTTTCTGTAAGTACCAGTTTTAAAAGTAAACCAAGAGATGCGGCAAAAGAGGAGCAACGAAAAAAAGATGCCGAAGCCATGCTGGATGATCCGAACCTCGTTGCAGACCAACAACAGTTGTTGAATTATATGCAGCAAAATCCTTCTGAGTTTGTTGACTTTAATGTACCCTGGTCTGTAACATTGGGCTATTCATTATTCTTCTCCAATCGCTTTGATCCCCGACTGGGAAGATTTGATAAAGATTTAAGTTCTAACGTAAATTTCACTGGTAGTTTTAGTTTAACGCCTAAATGGAATTTTACCATGAATGGTTATTACGATTTTGATACCCGCAAACTCCAAACATTCCAAATGTCGATTAACAGGGAAATGCATTGCTGGCAAATGTCGATCAATGTTACACCTATCGGTTTGTATCGGTCGTTTAATTTTACGATCAGTCCTAAAGCATCCGTGTTGCAGGATCTAAGGATCAACCGTACCCGTTTCTTCACTAATTTTTAAGGTTGGTATTGCAGATAGTAGTTCTGCATAGTGGTAAATACAATTTCTTTTAATTGGTCGGAACTTAAATTACCCGTTTCAATAGGAGCAAGAAAATGTATCTCTAATTTATGTGGTAAAAAGTAGAACGGCTTATTTACCGGCAATGCTTTTTTAGTGTTAAAGATCACGGCAGGTATAATAGCATTGCCAGTTGTGGCGGCTAGTTTAAATGCCCCATCATAAAATTTTTTTAACGGCTCCTTTGTTCTGTTGCGGGTGCCTTCGGGATAAATGGACATATGCATACCCATTGCCAATACCCGCTTCATTTCCTCAAAACTTTTTCGCCGGCTTATTTCACTTTTTCTATCTACTAACACAGAGCCTTTTCTATAAAACCAACCAAATAAGGGCACTTTTGTAAATGACGTTTTTGCAATAGTTTTATTAGGGCCGGGAATAAAAGGACAGGAGAGAGGAATATCCAATAAGGAATTATGGTTGCAGGTTACGATATAGGCTTTTCCTGTTGCAAAATTTTCACGGCCTTTTACTTTCAACGGACAGGCAACTAAGGTGAGCCAAACCCGCATCCATATTCTCGACATTTTAATAAAGATGTCAGATCCTTTTGGATCGGGTATCAGGTAGGTACACATGGTGGGAATAAAAATAATAAGGAAGGTGACAACAAAACTTGATATGCCCCATACTGCCCAGATGCGTCCGAAAATATTTTTTAGGATGGTCATGAAATAATTATATCATTAAAATTAGTTTGTTTTAATGATGCCCATTCATTTTTTAATACGCTATAATAAATAGAAGTGCGACGGCGGTTGTTCCACATCGTCATATGACTGCGTAAAATGCCTTCTTCAATACCACCAATCTTTTCTAATCCTTTTCTTGCTCTTGCATTTTCTACATCTGTTTTAAATTCTACCCGTTCAAAGTTCAACTTTTCAAACGCATAATTCATCATCAAAAATTTAGCATGACGATTGATACCAGTGCTGCGAAAATTAGGGCCTAACCAACTCCAACCGATTTCAAAACGCAGATCATGATAAGATATATTTCCGATGCTGCTGCTGCCAGCAATATTGCCACTTGCTTTATCGATAATGGTAAAGGGTCGACGGGTTTCTGCTTTCTTATCAGCAAAAGCCATCTCCATCCAGGTTTTTAATTGTGCTTCATTGCCGAGATGATAAGAAAAATAATACCACATATCATAATCTTGTTTCGCTAATGCAAGAAAAGCAGCAAAATCACTTTCTTCAATAGAACGCAACAGCACTTTGTCTGTTTCAAGTATCAGATCATGTGGAATCAGCATAACGTTTATTTAATTATAATGACCAGTCTATCGGGTCAATGCCTTTGCTGGATAGATATTCATTTGTTTTGGAGAAATGTTTGCATCCAAAAAATCCTCCGTAAGCAGAAAGGGGGGAGGGATGAACAGAACGCAAAATCAAATGCTTCGATTCGTCTATCAGTACTCTTTTCTCTTGCGCAAATTTACCCCACAACAAAAACACCACATGCTTTTTTTGTGCAGAGATCGTTTTAATAACGGTATCGGTGAATTGTGCCCAGCCAATTTTTGCATGGCTCATCGGTTCACCTGCTCTTACGGTTAATGAGGCGTTTAATAAAAACACTCCCTGCTCAGCCCAATGGGTAAGATTACCATGGTTAGGTATTTCAATCCCAATATCATCCTGCAATTCTTTAAAAATATTTAATAGAGAGGGAGGAGGTGGAACTCCATATTGTACAGAAAAACAAAGACCGTGTGCCTGCCCTTTTCCGTGGTAAGGGTCTTGCCCAAGAATCACCACTTTTACTTTGTCAAACGGAGTTGTGTTAAAGGCATTAAAGATCAAACTGCCAGGCGGGTAAATGGTTTTGCCCTGTGATTTTTCTGTTTTGATGTGCAACGGTATCTGCGGAAAATAAGGTTTGCTAAATTCGCTTTTTAGTACATTCTTCCAGCTTTCATCGATCTTAACGTCCATTGCCATTGAAATTTCGGTAAAAGTAAAAAAGCGAAGCCGTATTGACCTCGCTTTTGTGACCCGGATTGGATTCAAACCAATGACCCCAAACTTAGAAGGTTTGTGCTCTATTCAGCTGAGCTACCGGGCCTTTTAAGAGGCGGCAAAGATAGGGGATATATGCTTTTTGGCGAACTAAAAAACGACCTTTTTTGTATTGTCTACCGACTCCCGACTCTAAACTCCCGACTCAGCTTACATTCCCGGCATCCTGAAACTATCCAAATACACATTTACTTTTCCTTCCGGCAATTCTTTTTTACTGAACACATATAAAAACCCGATGATCTTTCCATCGGTCCAGGCTTTTATTTTCCAGAAGTTTTTTTTCTTGTCTTCCCAATAATCAATTATACCACGGGTGTTTTGATCATTATTCAAAAAATGGCCACGACCATAACCGGTGGCTTTCACAATTTCAAAACCATCTTTCAGGTAATCGGAATAAGAAACTAGCAAATCTTCCGCAGCAGCAAGATCGGTAAGCGGATTTAATAGTTTAACGCAGATGATGCCATAGGTAACTCCCTCGTTCACACATTCTCCTGTATATACAATAGATGAGTCCTGGCTTTTCGCCATTTCAAATTTCATCAGGCAGTAGTTATAAAGCGAACAACCTGATTTGCTGATCGTATATTTTTTCAGGCTTTGATTATAAGCTGTTCCGCTGCTAACGAGAAATGCAAAAAGGAAAAATATTTTATAAATGAACATGTTGCAAAAATAGGATTCAGGTAAACGGAAACAGAAAACAGTTGTTAAGATTATTAATTATTTCATGCCGGGGAAACGTAAACCTTCAAGAAACAGTTCCACTTTTTTCTCCGGTAACTCTTTGGCACTATGTACATATAATACACCAATAAATTTTCCATTGGTCCAGGCCTTTACTTTCCATTTCTCTTTGTCCACATCATCCCAGGTATCATACACACCTCGTGTAGTTTCATCTTTATTTAGTGTATGGCCCTTATCATATCCCTTAGATTTAACAATGCCATTATCCAATTTCATAAAATCGAGGTAGGTAATAACTGTATCTTCTGCTGCGTCCAAATTGTTAACCGGCGCAACTAATTTTACCAGATAAATTCCCCATGTAATTCCATCTTTAACGCAATCATCCGCATATACGGTAGCTCCATCTTCCAGGTCATACGCATCAAAACGGCCGGGAAAACAAAATACTTCCACCGTACAGCCTGTACCACTGATCGCTACTTTGGCGGCTTGCTTGTTGGCTTCTTTTTCTTCTTTAGCAGCTTCCTTTGCTGCTTTGTTTGATTCTTTAGTGGGGGCTTGTGCAATACTGGTTATAGAGCAGCAACTAACCAGGAGCAGTAGTAAGAGTTGGCGCATCGTAATTTTTTTTCTTGGTTGTGGATTAGAGTGTAAAGATAAACGCAATCTCTATTTGGTTGCACCATTTATTATTATAAAGACAGTGCTTCAAATCTTTTAAATTGCAGCCTTTAACTGCCTGCTATGCCCTCAACTTTTAATTACGGAATTGATACCCTTACTGTTAACAAAGTACTTGCTATTGCTGCTGGCAAATTAAAAGCCGTACTCAATGATAAAGCTATTCAGGCCATTAAGGCAAGCCAGCAATCGGTGCAGCAAATTGTGGATGAAGGCAGAACAGTTTACGGGGTTAACACCGGTTTTGGCATATTGGCCAATACGGCAATCTCAAAAGAAGATACAGCAACCTTACAATACAAAATTTTACAAAGCCATAGTGTAGGTGTGGGTGACCCGATTCCGGTTGAAGTGGCCAAACTGATGCTCATAACAAAAGTGCATGCACTGGCACAAGGGTTTAGTGGCGTACAACTCTCAACACTGGAAAGAATTATCTGGCATATTGAAAACGATGTAATTCCCGTAGTGCCTGAAAAGGGTAGTGTAGGAGCAAGTGGCGACCTGGCACCGCTATCGCATTTGTTTTTACCATTAATCGGCCTTGGTGAAGTTTTTTTTAATGGCACAAGACAAAAGGCACAAGATGTCCTTAAACAATTTCAGTTATCATCTATACAACTTGGTCCTAAAGAAGGTCTTGCTCTTATCAACGGTACCCAATTCATTTTATCATTCGCTGTAAAAGCTGTGCAGCGTATGCACAATTGTTTGGAAGCGGCTGATATAATTGGTGCCATGAGTTTGGAAGCATTAACCGGTACCAAAGCCCCCTTTGATGAACGATTACATAACCTGCGACCTTTTACCGGAAACAAATTAGTAGCGCAGCGATTAAGATTGTTGCTACAAGATTCTGCCATCATGCAAAGTCATATGGATTGCGGAAGAGTACAAGATCCGTACAGTCTTCGATGCATGCCGCAAGTGCATGGCGCAAGCCGCAATGCATGGTTACATTTAAAAGAGTTGACAGAAATAGAATTGAACGCCGTTACCGATAACCCTATCATTTTTGATGCACAGGATACCATCAGTGGTGGCAACTTCCACGGGCAACCAATGGCCTTACCGTTAGACTATTGTTGTTTTGCTGCTGCCGAAATTGGCAACATCAGTGACCGCCGTTGTTATTTATTGCTCGAAGGCAAATGGGGCTTACCCATGTTATTAATGAAAGACGTTGGACTCAACAGCGGCTTTATGATCCCACAATACACCACCGCTGCACTCGTAACAGAAAATAAAACATTATGCTTCCCTGCCAGTGCCGATAGTATTCCCACTTCACTCGGGCAAGAGGATCATGTAAGCATGGGCAGCATCAGTGGCAGAAAATTAAATCGGGTATTAGATAATTTAGAATATATTATGGCCATTGAATTATTATCCGCCTGCCAGGCCATTGAATTCCGCAGCCCGTTAAAAAGTTCGGCTTTGTTGGAATTTGCACATGATTATGTTCGGCAATTCGTAGGCTTCGCCAGCGAAGACAGAATTTTTGCCGACGACATCAACAAAGTATCCGGAATCATCAAAGATTTTTCTTTTGTGGAAAAGGTGAATGAGTTTGCAGCAAGCAAGGGGATAATGTTGAACAGCGGATATGAAGGATTTTCTGATCAGTAGGGTTTCTTGTCATGACAATGACTCCGAAAGTAAAACGACTTTTTTGTCATACCGAGCAAAGCGAGGTATCTCAAACGTTTTGTTTACTGTGGATTTAATCTCTGAGATGCCTCGTTCCTCGGGATGACAAAGACTCCGAAAATCACAGCCTCCCCGCACTCTCCAACGCCAATTCCATCATCGGCAACAACGCCTTTTCTCTTTCCTCCGCCGATATCTGTTCATGTGTAGGAATAATATCAGATACTGTCAATAAAGTAGCCGCCGATTTTTTCAAATACTTCGCATTCGCAAATAAAGCAAAAGCTTCCATCTCCACCGCTACACAATCATTTTTATAGGCAATATCAGGTATCCCTTCTTCAGAACGATAAAAAACATCGCTGGAGTGTATTGCCGCTGCCTGCACATTTAAATTCATTTCTTGTGCCGTATCATTAATAACTGCATAAGCTTTTCCTTCATGGTATAAATGATCGTTGTTATAACCAAAAGCATGCAGCGCATAAGTAGATTCGCTGAAAGCCCTGTCCACATTGATCAGGTCAAATAATTTTAAGCCTGTACTATAAGCACCGCAAGTACCAATGCGGATGATCGTTTCTACATCATATTCATTATACAATTCAAAAGAATAAATACCAATAGAAGGGCAGCCCATACCACTGGCACCGATGGTAATGGCTTTGCCTTTATAGTTTCCTGTATAATAAAAAATGTTGCGGGTCTGGCTCACCAGTTTAGCATCCTGCAGAAAATTATCGGCAATATATTTTGCCCGGAGCGGATCACCAGGCATCAAAACAACAGGCGCAATTTCTCCTTTTTTGGCACTAATGTGGACACTCATGGCAGTAGTTTATCACTTTAAGTTAACTTTTTTATCGGAGATTAACGACTTTTGTAGCAATAATGCTAAATGTTGAATGTTGTATTTTAAACAATTGTTTAATACAGTTTTATTCAGCATTCAACATTCAAAATTCAACATATAAATATGAGTACACTCACAAGGCGCTACGACGCCATCAAGTATAAAACCCCCACCGGTTCAGCCATTAGTTGCAAAGGCTGGGTACAGGAAGCCGCATTAAGAATGTTGCTCAACAACCTCGATCCCGAAGTAGCAGAACGTCCGGATGATCTAATAGTGTATGGAGGCCGTGGTAAAGCGGCCCGCAATTTCGAAGCACTCGATAATATTATTGCGGCATTGAAAGTATTGGAGAACGACGAATCCTTGCTCATTCAATCCGGCAAACCCGTTGGCATATTGAAAACACATAAAGATGCACCACGGGTACTCATCAGCAATTCG
>CAZXMP010000080.1:0-17743 GCA_964641575.1 uncultured Chitinophaga sp.
AAAAGTAATGGGAGATTTGTATGCGCCTTTTGTTCGCCAGGGAAACCCGGTAATATTTATGGATGAACGTTCTGCTGAATTAACAAAATATGCCGCTAATTCTTTTCTTGCTACCAAAATTTCATTTATGAATGAGGTAGCTCGTCTCTGTGAAAAATTAGGTGCTGATGTAGACATGGTTCGTCGTGGTATTGGCAGCGATGATAGGATTGGTAAACGATTTTTATTTCCGGGCATTGGATATGGCGGAAGTTGTTTTCCAAAAGATGTGCAGGCATTGGTAAAATCATCTGCAGAAGTAAGCTATGATTTTGAAATATTAAATGCAGTAATGAAAGTAAATGAAGATCAGAAGTTGCACCTTATTCCCGGGATTAAAAAATATTTCAATAACAACCTTGCGGGAAAACACTTTGCATTATGGGGTTTGGCATTTAAACCTAATACCGATGATATTCGTGAGGCGCCAGCTTTATATATGATTGATGAGTTGACAAAAGCAGGAGCAACTGTTACTGCTTTTGACCCGGAAGCAATGAAAAATGTGAAAGGGGTAGTAGGAGATAAAATAACCTATGCAGAAAATCAATACGATGCTTTGAAAGAGGCTGATGCATTGATTATTGCTACAGAGTGGAATGAGTTCCGTACACCTGATTTTTCTAAAATTACTTCTAGTCTAAAAAATAAGGCTGTTTTCGATGGACGCAACCTCTTTGATCTTGCTGCTATGAAAGAACTGGGATTTCATTATCAAAGTGTGGGAAGAGCAACCGTAAACTAAAATTCTATGCAACGTAAAAAAGTATTAATAACAGGTGCTGCTGGCTTTTTAGGTTCTCACCTCTGTGATCGCTTTATTAAAGAGGGGTTCCAGGTAATTGCAATGGATAACCTGATAACTGGTGATCTGAAAAATATTGAGCATCTTTTCAAATTGGAACAATTTGAATTTTATCATCATGATGTAACTAAGTTTATCAATATACCTGGCCATCTTGATTATATCATGCACTTTGCTTCACCTGCCAGCCCGATTGATTATTTGAAAATTCCAATACAAACATTGAAAGTAGGAGCCATGGGCACACACAATTGTTTGGGATTGGCAAAGGCAAAAGGTGCAAGAATGTTGGTAGCTTCTACCAGCGAAGTATATGGTGATCCTTTAGTACATCCGCAAACAGAAGAGTATTGGGGCAATGTGAACCCCGTTGGTCCAAGAGGTGTGTACGATGAAGCAAAGCGTTATATGGAGTCAATCACAAGGGCTTACTATACTTTTCATGGAGTAGAAACCAGGATTGTTAGAATATTTAATACTTATGGTCCAAGAATGCGGCTGAATGATGGAAGAGCATTGCCTGCTTTTATCGGACAGGCATTGCGTGGAGAAGATCTTACAGTGTTTGGCGATGGATCACAAACAAGAAGCTTTTGTTATGTGGATGACCTGGTGGATGGAATCTACCGTTTGTTACTAAGCGACTATTCAATGCCCGTTAACATTGGTAATCCCAACGAAATATCGTTGAAGGATTTTGCAGAAGAAATTCTGACATTAACTGGTAATAAAGTAAAGATAGTTTACAAGCCTTTGCCCGTTGATGATCCAAAGCAACGTCAACCGGATATTACCAAGGCAAAAACTTTGTTGGGCTGGGAACCAAAAGTAAATCGCAAAGACGGACTAAAAATAACATACGATTATTTTAAATCGTTGCCGGCGGAGGAATTAAATAAACAACCGAAAGAATTTATCAGTCAGAAATAAATTTTAATAAAAAATAATGTACCAAGAATTAGTAAATAGAAAAGAGAAACTGGCTGTAATAGGATTAGGCTATGTGGGGTTGCCAATTGCATTAGAATTTGCCCGTAAGATATCTGTTATCGGGTTTGATATCAATGCAAAAAGAGTAGAAATGATGAAGCAGGGTATTGATCCCAGCAATGAATTAGAAAAAGAAGCCTTTGATGGTTGTGATATTACCTTCACCGATTCGCTGGATGTATTACGGGAGGCTAAATTTTTTATTGTAGCTGTTCCTACTCCGGTTGATGAACATAATGTGCCAGATTTAACGCCGGTAAAAAAAGCATCAGAAACAATTGGCAAGGTTATTAAGAAAGGTGACTACGTAGTGTTTGAATCAACCGTTTACCCTGGTTGCACAGAAGAGGATTGTTTACCGGTAATTGAAAAATTATCGGGTCTAAAAGATATTATTGATTTTAAATCAGGCTACTCTCCGGAGAGAATCAATCCTGGTGATAAAACACATACATTGGCCAAAATCATAAAAGTTGTTTCTGGTTGCGATGCAGAATCGCTGGAAGAAATTGCCAAAGTTTACGAACTGGTGGTGGAAGCAGGTGTACACAAAGCATCTTCAATTAAAGTAGCGGAAGCAGCGAAAATTATTGAAAATACTCAACGGGATCTGAATATTGCGTTGATGAATGAACTATCCATCATCTTCGGAATGATGAATATCAATACTTACGAAGTGTTGGAAGCCGCAGGCACTAAATGGAATTTCTTAAAATTTCAACCAGGTCTTGTAGGAGGACATTGTATAGGAGTTGATCCTTATTATCTTACTTATAAAGCAAGCGAGTTAGGATATGATGCCGAAGTGATTTTAGCTGGGCGGAATATCAATGATAATATGGCTAAGTATGTTGCCAAATCAGTAGTACAGCATATTATCAAAAATTCGGGGGATGTAAAAATGTCGAAAGTGCTGGTAATGGGAGCTACGTTCAAAGAGAATGTTAGTGATATTCGTAACTCAAAAGTTGCTGATGTTGTGAAGGCGTTGAAATCGTATTATGTAAATGTGGATGTGCAAGACCCTTATGCAGATTCTGAGGAGTTGAAACATGAATATGGTTTTGGATTGGTTGACAAAATTGCAAATGATTATGATGCTGTAATTGTAACAGTGCCGCATAACGAGTACAAGGATTTGGACGATGAATATTTTTCCAGCATAACCAAGTCTCATGGACTGGTGGCCGATCTAAAAGGAATTTATCGTAATTGTATTACTAACAGAGCTTATTGGAGTTTATAATATGTCATTTCATAAAAAAAATTTTCCAGGCTTACTGGTTTTTGAACCAAGAGTGTTTGAGGACAGTCGTGGATATTTTTTCGAGTCATACAATGAAAATATTTTTAAGCAGGAAGGTGTTGATATACGTTGGGTGCAAGACAACCAGTCGTCCTCCACATATGGTGTGATCCGTGGATTACATTATCAATTACCACCGTTTGCTCAAACCAAATTAGTAAGGGTGCTGCGGGGAGAAATATTGGATGTAGTTGTAGATATAAGAAAAGGCTCACCAACATATGGTAAAGTATATAGCGAAATCCTTTCAGCAAAAAATAAAAAGCAATTACTAATACCAAAAGGGTTTGCTCATGGATTTTCAGTATTAAGCGAAAAAACAGAAGTACTATATAAATGTGATGGCTTCTATAATAAAGAAAGCGAAGGCGGTATTATTTATAATGATTCGGAATTGAATATAGATTGGCAGGTGCCAGTTGATAAAGCAATTGTTTCGGGTAAAGATCTTTTGCTACCCACTTTTGTTAATTGTATTAATAGTTTTGTATTTGATGTAAATTAAATGTCTGTAAAACCAAAGATATTGGTAACAGGTTCTAACGGTCAGTTAGGAAAAGAGCTTAAGCAAATGGCGTCTTCATTTCCGCAATTCGAATTTATTTTTTTTTCAAGGGAAGATCTGCCCATTCATCATTTTGAATTGTTGCGTAATTTTTTCAAAGGTTATCATCCACAATATTTAATTAATTGTGCTGCTTATACCGCTGTTGACCGAGCTGAAACAGAAAAGGAGCTGGCTTTACAGGTAAATGCGGAAGCAGTTGGGGTGATGGCGGCTGTTTGCAAAGAGTACAACACGAAGTTTATTCATATTTCTACAGACTATGTTTTTGATGGCGCTGCTACTTCACCCTATAAAGAAGATGCAGTTACCAATCCACAAAGTGTATACGGCTCTTCAAAATTACAAGGCGAGCAGGAGGCTTTGCAATTTAATCCAGATACTATCATTATCAGGACGGCCTGGGTTTACTCGGAATTTGGAAAGAACTTTGTAAAAACGATGCTCAAACTAATGAATGAAAAAGAGGAAATTAGCGTTGTAGCTGATCAGGTTGGTTCGCCAACGTATGCAGCTAATTTGGCGGAAGCTATCTTAACGATAATTTCTTCTGCTAATTGGCAGCCGGGTATTTATCATTATACTGATGAAGGAATTATCAGTTGGTACGAATTTGCTTTAGCTATTAAAGAGATTACTGGAAGTACTTGTCGGGTAAATCCAATTCCTACAACCGCATATCCTACACCAGCTAAAAGACCTGCCTACTCTGTGTTAGATAAATCAAAAATTCAGAAAACTTTCGGAGTGGCGACTAATAACTGGAAAAGCAGCCTTGCGGTATGTTTGTCGAAGCTCAAATAAAAACCCCGCCATTTAGCGGGGTTTGTTGGCCTATAAGGATTCGAACCTTAAACGACTGAACCAAAATCAGTTGTGTTACCATTACACCATAGGCCAATCACACTTAATTTATCGAAGTGCCAATTTTTTCAATTGGGAGTGCAAAAATAGGGCTATCAGGCTTTTCTCCCAAATGCTTTTTAAAGGAATTTATACCGGGATTGAGAAAATTATACCCAATTACAAACTAATCACTTTGACAAGATACCTTCTTCTTCCTCTTTCTTTTTCAGCTCTTTAATTTTATCCAAAGCTCTTGCCACCACATCGCACATGATGGTGTACAAAGCTCCTTGTTTGGCATTCTCATATATATAATCCAAGGCCTGGTCTTCGTTGGGAATTATTACGGTTGGAAGATCCGGATTCACTTTCCGAATTCCTTGTTGCAAAAGATCAATAATATCTTCGGCTGTTCTGCCACGAAGATTTTTATCGCAGCGGATAATTATCTCGTCAAAAAACTGTGCTGAAATTTCTCCTAGTTCCCTGATATCTTCATCTCGTCGGTCACCAGTGCCGGAGATTACCCCAATTTTTGTTGGATAATCCAGTTTGCTTACAAAATCGCAAAGCAATTTTAGTCCATGCGGGTTATGCGCAAAATCCGCCAGCATGGTAAAGTTTTTGAATTGGAAAAAATTCAATCGTCCGGGGGTCAAACTTTCACTCGGAATAAAAGTTTGCAATCCTGTTCGTATATCATCAATCGTAATGTCACGGAATAAATAGGTAGCAAGTACTGCCGGCAAGCAGTTGTTGATGTTATGGACTGCTTTTCCTTCATACGTCAAAGGAATATCCCTTGCTTGTAGTACCCGTATTTTCCAACTGCCTTTCATTATGGTAACATATCCATTTTCATACACACATGCCAGGCCATTCGTAGCTGCATGTGCTTTTATACGTGGATTGTTTTCATCCATACTAAATAAGGCAATATTGCACCGCAGATCATTTTTCATCTTGTACACTAAATCGTCATCGGCATTCAATACTGCATAACCGTGTTGAAAAACAGTTTCGGGTACCACTTGTTTTACTTTGGCCATGGCATTAATATCATTGATTCCACCAAGGCCAATATGGTCTTCCGCCACATTGGTAACTACTGCTACTTCGCAACTTTGAAAAGCCAACCCCGATTTTAAAATACCGCCCCTTGCACATTCTAATACGGCAAAGTCAACAGTAGGATCTTTTAATACAAAAGTGGATGATACAGGCCCAGTGCAATCGCCTTTCATCATCAATTGGTTTTGAATGTATACACCATCAGAAGTAGTATAGCCAACTTTTTTACCGGCACTTTTTGCAATATGCGCTGTTAATCTGGTTGTTGTTGTTTTGCCATTCGTTCCTGTTATTGCAATAATGGGAATACGACCTGCACTACCTTTTGGAAACAGCATATCCACTACCGGTTCTGCCACATTTCTGGGTAATCCTTCGGATGGGTCAATATGCATTCGGAAACCAGGAGCTGCATTTACTTCTAGTATTGCACCGCCATTTTCAGCTACAGGTGTTTTTAGATCAACCGCCATAACATCAACACCACAAATATCAAGACCGATAATTTTTGCGATTCTTTCAAACATAAAAATATTAGCCGGGTGTACTTCGTCTGTAACATCTGTACTGGTGCCGCCAGTGGAAAGATTTGCTGTTGGTTTTACTAAAATTTGTTCTCCTTTTTTGGGAATCGTTTCTAATGTAATGCCTGCATCGTCCAGCATTTTTTGGGTAAACTGGTCAATGGTAATTTGTGTCAGTACTTTTTCATGTCCAAACCCACGGCGAGGGTCTTTGTTGGTTTCATCAATTAACCATTGAATGTTATGCACTCCATCCCCAATAACCGATGCTGGTGTACGTAATGCTGCACAAATAAATTTATTGTTGATAACAAGACAACGAAAATCATAGCCGGTAATAAAACGTTCTATAATTACATTGCGACCATAAACTTTTGCCGCTTCAAATGCTTTTAATGCCTGGTCTCTGTTGGTAATATTAGTAGTGTTTCCTTTGCCATGATTCCCGTCTATAGGTTTTATAACTAATGGATAGCCAAATTTTTCAATCGCCGCATCTAATCCTTCTTCTGTTCTAATTACAGTTCCTCTTGGCACCGGAATTTCAGCAGCCTCCAATAGCAGTTTTGTTTCTTCCTTATTACAAGCAATATCTACCGCAATGTTAGAAGTGGTTGAAGCAATTGTTGCCCGAATTCTTTTTTGATTAACCCCATACCCTAATTGTACCAAACTTTGTTTGTTCAATCTTATATAGGGAATTCCTCTTTTTGCAGCTTCATCAACAATGCACCCGGTTGATGGGCCAAGCCTTGTATCTTCCCGAATCTCCCGCATTTCCTGAATATCCTCTGCCAAGTCATAGTCTGTTCCATCAATTAACGCCTGCGCAATTTTAACGGATGCCTTCGCCGCATACACTCCGGCATCTTCTTCCATATAGCTAAATACTACATAGTACACACCTTCTTTTTCTCCTTCGGCAGTTCTGGTTCTGCCAAATCCGGTATCCATTCCGGCCAATGTTTGTATCTCCAGTGCAATGTGTTCAATCACATGTCCCATCCAAGTGCCTTCATCAACCCGTTGAAAAAAGCCACCGGGCACATTTTCACTACAACGATGTTCATATAAACTGGGCAACATTTTTTCTAGTCGTTCCCGAAAGCCAGGAATTGTATTAGTGGGTCGTTGTTCCAGATCCTCCAGGTCCAGTTTCATCTGGATTAATTTATTGCGACGAACACTCCAATAATTTGGTCCTTTTAGCACTTTAATTTCAAGAATCTGCATGTGTTATTTAGTTTAAAAATTCCGCTATCAGCGGTACAGGTTGGAAGTTAGTTTTTTTTAATTATGTAACCAACTATGTGCTACTATCATCGTCCCTTGCGGCCGAAGGCCTGTTAATTTATTTTCTTCCATTGGAAGAGAATAAATTAATCACTCTTCAGGGTTCTGTTCGCTTCTCAACATTTTGGAATACTGTATGTGCTATCGGAATGGCATTTAAAAAAACTCAGATAACCTTAATCTCGAAATTCGGAACTAACAGCTCTCCACTTTTTCACTACATTTATCAAAAGGAACGACCATGCCCGAAACCAACCGCCGTAAATTTTTACAAAGAGCCGGTATTTTTTCAGCTACTGCATTTCTTTCGTCATTAACTCAACCAGCCTGGAGCAGAAACTTGGATAGTGCATTAAGGAATGTAGAAGGCATTTCTCCCGATGAATTGGCCAGCGAAGAAGATTTCTGGTATTATATACAGCAATCCTTTACCGTATCTCCATCACTTATTAATTTGAATAATGGGGGAGTTTCTCCTGCACCCAAAACGGTACAGGATGCAATGAAAAGATATTATGATTATTGCAACGAAGCTCCCAGTTATTATATGTGGCGGATTTTAGATCAGGGCAGAGAGCCATTACGTAAAAACCTGGCAAAGCTGGCTGGTTGTAGTCCCGAAGAAATAGCGATCAACAGAAATTCATCCGAAGGATTAGAAACCATAATTTTTGGATTACAACTAAAAGCTGGGGATGAAGTGGTAGCTACATTACAGGATTACCCAAACATGATCAATGCTTACAAGCAACGGGAAATGCGGGATGGAATTAAGATGAAATGGATAAGTCTGGAACTGCCAAGCGAAGATGAAGATTATATGGTGCGGCAATTTGTAAATGCGTTTACTGCCAAAACAAAAGTGGTACATGTCACTCATGTCATTAACTGGAACGGACAGATATTACCGGTAAAGAAAATTGCACAGGAAGCACATAAAAGAGGAATAGAAGTGGTGGTGGATGGCGCACATAGTTTTGCGCATTTCGATTTCAAAATCCCCGACCTCGATGCCGATTATTTTGCAGCCAGTTTGCATAAATGGCTATATGCTCCAATTGGAAGTGGGTTGTTATATGTAAAAAAGGATAAAATAAAAAACATATACCCATTATTTGCTACCAGCGAAAACCCATTGAAAGATGACATACGCAAATTTGAAAACCTTGGCACAAGACCGATGTTTATAGAACAAGCTATTGGCAAAGCCATCGAGTTTCATGAAATGATCGGCAGCGAACGAAAAGAAAAACGTCTGCATTACCTCAAGAATTACTGGATGGAAAAAGTGAAGGATATCCCGAAAGTAAAGTTGAATACATCCATGCATCCCAACTATGGTTGTGCCATTGGTAATGTGTTAGTAGAAGGAAGAAAACCCGGCGAACTCGATTCTTTTTTATTGGATAAATATAAAGTACACACAGTCGGTATTGTGTGGGAGAATATCAATGGTGTGAGGGTAACTCCCAATGTGTACACAACAACCAAGAATTTGGATGTGTTGGTGGAAGGAATATCGGCTTTTGCAAAAAGTTGAGATAGTAGCTGAATTTACATCTGGTAGCCGTTATATTTCCACATTTCCACAACTTGCTACTATTTTAAGGAATACTAACACATTCAATGTTATCGCTAAATCATTTTTCAATTACTTTTGTTGGTAATCAAACCCCATTGAATGAGCCATCCTAAGGGAAAACTAATAGCCATAGGCGGAGCAGAGGATAAAGGAACCAATTTAGAAACCGGACAAGTTTACCGTAATAACCTAAACTTTTTTGAGCTCGGCATTCTCCGCCGGGTGGTGGAAGAAACAGGCGGCCCCGCTGCCCGTATAGAAGTCATTACAACAGCTTCCATGATTCCATATGAAGTTGGCGAAAACTATCTCAATGCTTTTGGTAAAATTGGCTGTACCAATATTGGTGTTATGCATATTCGTACAAGGCAAGATGCAATGAGCAATGAGTATATTGAACGTATTCGACATTGCGATGGAGTAATGTTTAGCGGCGGCAACCAACTGCGATTGAGTGCTACCGATGGTGGTACAGAATTTTTATCGCTATTGAAAAAAAGATATAAGGAAGAGGAAGGATTTGTAGTTGCAGGAACAAGTGCAGGGGCAATGGCAATGAGCAATACGATGATCTATGAAGGCAACGCAGCAAGAGCTCACTTGAAAGGCGAAGTAAAAATTACAACCGGCCTGGGGTTTTTAGATAATGTTATTATTGACTCCCATTTTGAAAAAAGGGGACGATTTGGAAGATTATCACAAGCTGTAGCTGCAAACCCGGGTTGTATTGGTATTGGCTTAGGAGAAGATACAGGCATGCTTATTACTGAAGGAAATAAAATGGAAGCAATTGGAAGTGGATTGGTAATTATTATTGATGGCCATGATATTTTGCACTCCAATATCGCAGATATACCTGATGGGAATCCCATTAGCCTGGAGAACCTGAAGGTGCATTTCTGCGAAAAAGGGAATGGATACCTGATAAAAGAACGAAAATTTTTGCCGGAAGCTTCAGAAGGCTCTGTTATAAGAAAACAGGTTGATGTAGAATAGGTTTCTTTTACGCAACCTAAATAAATAGTGAGGCATCTGGATATCCGGATGCTTTTTGTTTTTTACATTTAGAGAATTAAGATATTTGTTTTGCGCTTCGATTAAGGTGAGTAGCGAACTGGACGCTGAAGAGTGCGACGCAATGAAGTTGATAGTAGCAATTAGTTGACTGAAAAAATAATTCTAACATGAAAAAAATCTTGTTCATCTCTTTCGTATTTATAGCCTGTTCTTTTGTGCCGCAAAAGAAAACTAAAGTTGTTTTTTTTGGCGATTCAATCACTGAACTTGGAGTTAAAGAAAAACCTTACAAAGGATATATTCTTCAATTGGATAGTATTTGCAAGGGGGAAAAGAAAGCAGAGCAATTTGATTTTGTTGGTTCAGGAATTGGAGGTAACAAAGTATATGATCTGTATTTGCGATTAGAAGAAGATGTGCTAGGTAAGAACCCTGATGTGGTGGTGATTTATGTAGGGGTAAATGATGTGTGGCATAAAACATTATTGGGTACGGGCACGGATGCAGATAAGTTCGAGAGATTTTATCTTGCTATATTAAGAAAGCTCAAAGAAAAAAATATTAAAGCTATTCTTTGTACACCAGCAGTAGTGGGAGAGAAGACAGATATGAGTAATCCTTTAGATGGTGACTTAAACCGGTACAGCAATATTATCCGGGATATGGCAAAGAAAAATAATTTACCGCTGATTGACCTTCGGCAAAAATTTTTAGATTACATCAAAACTAATAATCCAGACAATCAGGAAAAGAATATTTTAACCTACGACAGAGTGCATTTGAATACAAAGGGCAATCAGTTTGTAGCTGATTTAATGTGGAAGACAATAAAGTCGCTGTAGCTTTTTATTCAACAGAAAGAGGAGTTATTATACTGCTTTTATCAGGTAATAATTTTTCTTTCCTTTTTGTACCAATAAGTAAGTGTTATGGAGGAGTAGTGAACTGTCAATTTTAAAATCAATTCCTTCTACTTTATTTCTATTGATACTTACTCCTCCACCTTGTACTGTTTTCCTTGCTTCGCCTTTACTTGGGAAGATGGAAGTTTCTGCAAGAAAAGAAACTACGTCTATACCTGCCGCAATTTTTTCTTTGGACAGATCAGATTTTATTACACCAGCCATTCCTTCCAGATCTTCAATACTCAGGCTTTCTGCAGGTGCATTTTGATTGGCAAAAAGTTTTTGTGTGGTTTCAATTGCTTTTTCTAATTCGTCTTTGCCGTGAACCAATGTTGTAATTTCTTCGGCTAGTTTCTTCTGCAACAATCTTTGTCCCGGATCATTTTGATGTGCAGCAAGAACATTGTCTGTTTCTTCTTTGGTAAGAAAGGTGAATATTTTGATCCATTTCTCTGCATCTGCATCACTTGCATTAAGCCAGAACTGGTAGAATTGATACGGACTTGTGCGAATTGGATCCAACCAAACATTACCACTTTCAGTTTTACCGAACTTTCCACCGTCTGCTTTTGTAACCAGCGGATTGGTAAATACAAATGCTTCGCCGCCACATTTTCTACGAATTAATTCTGTACCGGTTGTCATATTACCCCACTGATCGCTTCCACCCATTTGCAACTTGCAATTTTTATGCTGGTACAGCCAATAGAAATCATAACCTTGCATCATTTGGTAGGCAAACTCAGTATAACTGATTCCTGTATCTCCTTCAATGCGTTTTTTTACACTATCCTTCGCCATCATATAATTGACAGTGATATGTTTGCCGGCTTCCCTCAAAAAATCAATAAATGAAATGGCTTTGAACCAATCATAATTGTTGGCTAATTCAGCAGCGTTGGGGAGTGATGGGTTGAAATCAAGAAATTTTTCTAATTGAGCTTTTATACCAGCCACATTTTTTTGCAATACCTCTTCACTTAGTAGATTTCTTTCTTCGCTTTTTCCGCTTGGGTCGCCTACCATACCTGTGGCACCACCAATCAAAGCAATGGGTTTATGCCCAGCTTTTTGAAAATGAATTAATAGAATGATGGGTACCAGGCTGCCAATATGTAGACTGTCCGCAGTAGGGTCAAAGCCTATATACCCGGTTGTAACCTCCTTTTTAAGTTGTTCTTCAGTTCCGGGCATAATGTCCGAAATCATTCCTCTCCAACGTAATTCTTCTATCAAATTCATGTCTAAAGCAGTGATTTACACAAAAGTAAGGCAGAATCCTATAGCCTGTTCTCAAAGGCAATATTTTTCTAATTAATTCGTTTTCAATATCTGTTCTTTTTGCCACCAAACCTATGATTTTACAGGCTTTAAGACTAATTTTACAGGAATCCCGTACTTAATGAAAGCATACCTCTACCATTTGCTTATTAGAAAATTCTATGAATGAAAACGAACCGCTTATACCTACCCCTAATTACAACTTTATTTTTCTTTTCTGCCAACGCACAATTCAGAAAGTATTCCAATGAGTTTTTAAATATTGGAGCCGGTGCCCGGGGCCTAGCTATGGGTAGTGCCCAAGTGGCGTCTGTTAATGATGGTACTGCAGGTTATTGGAACCCAGCCGGCCTTGTTGGTGTTAAAGACAATCCTCAAATTAACCTGATGCATGCGGAGTATTTTGCTGGTATTGGTAAATATGATTATGCCAGTATTGCTCTCCCTACTTCTAACAACAAACGTACAATTGGTATAACTGGTTTACGCTTCGCTGTTGATGATATTATGAATACCTTGTTTTTGGTAGAGCCGGATGGTTCCATTAATTATAATAATATACAGGCCTTTTCTTCTGCAGACTATGCATTTATTTTTTCGTTTGCACAAAAAATAAAAGAGAAGGCTAATAAGAATATAAACTTTGGTTTAAATGCAAAAGTCATTCATCGTAGTGTAGGCAAGTTTGCAAAAGCCTGGGGATTTGGTTTAGATGCAGGTTTGCAGATTCGCAGCAATAAATGGCGTTTTGGTATCGCTGGCCGGGATATTACCAGCACTTTTAATGCATGGTCATTCACTTTTACAGAAAGGGAGAAAGAGGTTTTATACCTTACGAATAACGAGATTCCTGTTAAATCAACAGAGCTTACTGCTCCAAGGGTGGTGTTAGGTATTGCCAGAGAGTTTTTGTTGGGTAAAAAGTCAAGCCTCTTAGCTGAAGCAAATATTGATATAACTTTTGATGGGCAGCGAAATACGCTGATTAGTTCTAATCCGGTAAGCGCCGATCCAAAATTGGGTTTAGAATTAAATGTAAATAATGTTTTTTTTCTAAGGGGTGGGATAAATAATTTTCAAAAAGCACTGGCAGATGGCGATACGATAAACCAAAGAAAAGTATGGATTTATCAGCCAAGTGCCGGAGCTGGGTTTCGTATTCAAAACGTTACGATTGATTATTCATTTACTAATCTGGCTAACCAATCGAACCCTTTATTTACCCATGTATTTTCTCTGCAACTAAACCTTGTAGGAAGAAAAGAAAAAACTAACTAAACTAATTGTACCTGATAAAACCCGCTTTCATGAAAAAATTTTTACTTACACTGTCGATTTTTGTAAGTCTTCTTGCACAATCGCAGACATTTAATAACGAGTGGATTGATTATAATAAAACGTATTATAAATTTCCAGTTTGGACCTCTGGTTTATACAGAATAAGTCAACCTACTCTTTCTTCATTGGGATTAGGAGCTGTTCCGGCTGAACATTTTCAATTATGGCGCAATGGCGAGCAGATTACATTATATACATCTGTACAAACAGGTGTAATGGGAAGCAGCGATTATATTGAGTTTTGGGGTGAAATGGCTGATGGAAAGCCAGACAAAGATTTGTACAGAAATCCAGATTATCAGCTAAATGAAAAATGGAATGGACAGACAGATACTGCTGCATTTTTTCTTACAGTAAATACAGCAGGTAGTAATTTAAGATTTTCACCAACACCTAATAATTTGAGTGGGCCACTACCAACTGTTGAACCATATTTTATACATAATGAAGAAACCTTTTATAATGAAATTTTTAATCAGGGTTTTGGGGCTGTGGTTGGATCTACCATTTATTCTTCGGCCTATGATATTGGTGAAGGTTTAACTTCTGCAAATATTGGTACTGGTGGTATACGTACTGTTACACTTTCAAACCTCCATGTATTTAATGGTACTGGTGCGCCTAATGCTATTTTTAAACTTAACGCAGCAGGTAATTCATTAACACCACGACAAGTTGAAGTGACTATAAACGGTAGTCCTATTCTAAATCAAACCATGGATTTTTTTGACTATATCAAAGCCACTGCAACAGTTCCGTTAGCAGATATCAGTTCTGGAACCGCTGCTATTCAAATAAAAAATGCTTCTACTACGGCAAATAACAGGATGGTAATAGCCAAGCATCAATTGATTTATCCCCGCATTTTTGATTTTGGCGGCAATAAAAATTTTTATTTTGAATTATCAGCAAATCCTGCAGGAAATTATTTAGAGATTACAAACTTTAATCATAATGGCACAGCGCCAATACTGTATGATATTACAAATGGGAAAAGATATGTTGTTAACATAGATAATCCTACTTTATTAAAAGTATTGCTGCTCCCATCTGCAAGTGCCAGAAAGCTTATTCTTGTTAGTCACGATGCATCAAATATTGCAGCAATTACCAATGCTCAACAACGCAATTTTGTAAATTTTACTAATGCTGCAAATCAAGGAAATTATTTAATCATCAGTCACCCGGCATTACTTAATGGGACAGGAGGAATAAATCCAGTTGAAGAATATAAAGCATATAGAAGCTCTGCTATCGGCGGCGGGTTTAATGCAAAAATTTATATGATTGATGAGCTGATTGATCAATTTGGCTTTGGTATTACAAAAACTCCACTGGGTATTAGAAATTTTTTGATGTGGGCAAGACGAAATTTTACTACAGGTGAGATCAAGAATGTTTTTCTTATTGGGAAATCTGTTTTGTATTATCAGTATCGTAGTAACAGGGCACACCCCGACATTAGTAAATTGGCCTTAATACCATCTTTTGGTAGCCCGGGTTCCGATATATTGTTAAGCTGCGAGCCGGGAAGTGAAATTCCGGTTACCCCTATTGGTCGTCTTTCAGTAATAAAGCCTGATGAGGTTAGTTTGTATTTGAATAAGGTAAAACAGTATGAGCAAGCTCAGGCTATCTCGACTCCTTCTATAGGCATTCAGCAGTGGAAGAAAAATATAGTGCATATAGTTGGTGCCAGCGATCAGAATTTACAGAATATACTCGATATCAATATGACGAACTACAAGGCCATAGCTCAGGATACACTTTTTGGTGCTAACGTTCATACATTTAGTAAAACGTCTACAGACCCTGTTGAGCAATCAAATAGTGCAAGGTTAAAAAGCCTCTTTACTGAAGGAATAGGAGTGGTTACATATTTTGGTCACTCTTCTGCGACTACACTTGAGTATAACCTTGATGATCCAGAGAACTATAACAACCAGGGGAAATACCCTGTATTTATTTTTCTTGGGTGTAACGTCGGTAATTTTTTCAATTTTAATCTTGCACGACTACAAACCAATGAAACGATATCTGAAAAATATGTATTGGCAAATGAACGGGGTGGTGTAGCATCATTAGCAAGCAGTTCTCTGGGAATTGTTCATTATCTGGATATATATAATACCCGGACTTATGATGCTTTCTCAAAAACTAAGTATGGTAAATCAATTGGTGAGATAATGAAAGAGGCTATAACTCAGACCTTTAATCTCACTACACAAAACGATTTTTATGCAAGAATGCAATGTGAACAGACAACTTTGCATGGAGATCCTGCATTGAAATTACATGCATTTGATAAGCCTGATTATGCTATTGAAGATCCCTTGGTTAAAGTTTCACCAACGTTTATTTCAGTGGCAGAGCCTTTTTTTAAAGTTGACGCTAAGTTTTTGAATTTAGGCAGAGCTACTAATAAGGAGATAGTTATAGAAGTAAAGCGAACTTATCCTGATCTTACAACTGAAGTAATTCATAGAGAAACTATTCCAGGTATTCGTTTTGCAGATTCTCTCAGTTTTAATATACCCATAGTAGCTACAAGGGATAAAGGTCTCAATAAGATTACCGTAACAGTAGATGCAGATAATTCAGTTGATGAGCTATACGAAACAAATAATACGATTACTAAGGATGTATTTATTTTCGAAGACGAGGCTCGTCCCATCTATCCTTATCCTTATTCAATTGTTAACAGACAGGATGTTAAATTAATAGCGACAACGGCTAATCCGTTTGTCTCCCTCCGTCAATATAATATGGAGATTGATACAACTGAGCTGTTTAATTCGCCATTAAAAGTTACAAGAACAATAAATTCAACAGGTGGTGTATTAGAATTTATTCCCGGTTTCGCATTTCAGGATAGTGCTGTTTATTATTGGAGGGTTGGGGCGGTTCCAACATCTGGTTCTCCACTTTGGAATACTTCTTCATTTATTTACCTGCCTAATAGTGATTTAGGATTCAGTCAGGGCCATTATTTTCAACACCTTAAGTCTGACCACGATAATATTACATTGGATGGTCAAATGAGAACCTGGAAATTTGATTCTACAGAACATTTTATTTTTGCAAAGAATGGTGTGTTTGGATCTGCGACGGGACAAGAAGGCGATTTAATTGTGTCTCCTGATGGTGTTCCTTTTATACGGAGTGCTTGTGTAGGGTTTTCTCTTATTTTCAATATTTTTAATCCTCTTACATTTCAAGCTGATAAAAATCTAACGGGCAGGTATGGCTCAGCTTTACCATGCCAACCAAGCAGACAATGGAATTATGAGTACAGTTATATGACCCCGGCAACCAGAAAGTTGGCTATGGATTTTATGGACTCAATTCCTCCTGGTTACATTGTGGTGGTTAGAAATATAATGAACGCCGGACAACCTGCTGGTGGGTATATTGATTCTTGGATTGCGGACGAAGGTATCAATGGGGCTGGCAATACTTTATATCATAAATTAAAGAATGTTGGGTTTAATGTTCTTGACTCATTTAACCAGCCGAGATCATTTATTCATATGTATGTAAAAGGAAATGCAGGCTTTGTGCCGTCTTCTGCAATGAGTGTCGGCCAGTTTGATTTAGTATCAATGACCAGAGATTTTATGACTCCCGATACTGTCGGTTATATTACATCACCTGCGTTTGGAAAAGCTAAGGCTTGGAAAGAAATACAATGGCGCGGAACAGAGGCCCCTGATGTAATACCTGGCGATGCGCCAACGGTTGATGTTATTGGTGTTGAAGGTTCAGGTAATGAGTCTCTTTTATTTTCTGGATTGGATATTAATCAGCAAGATTTTAATATTAGTTCTATTGATGCCGAAACTTATCCATATTTAAAATTAAGAATGCGAAATGCTGATTCTATTAATTACACGGCATACCAATTGAAATTTTGGAAAATTACTTACGACCCGGTTCCTGAAGGGGCAATGGCTGCCAATATATTTTTAAAAGTAAAAGATACTGTTGATGTGGGAGAACCTCTAGACTTTAAAATTGCGTTTAAAAATGTAACCCATGTAGACTTTGATAGTGTAAAATTAAAAATGGGAATTACAGACAAAAATAATGTGCCTCATATAATTCCACTACCAAGAAAAAGACCCCTTCCGGGTAATGATCCGGTAAATGATACCCTGCATGTAGGAGCATTAATCAATACG
>CAZXMP010000081.1:0-6436 GCA_964641575.1 uncultured Chitinophaga sp.
TTTCCATCAGGTGACCATGCATAATCATTCAAATCCCCTTTTATCTCTGTAAGTTTAATGGCTTCGCCACCAAGCCTGTTTAAAATATGCACTTGACTACCTCCGCCACGGGATGCAGTAAACGAAATATATTTTCCATCTGGACTCCATCTAGGACTGCTTTCACTCTCGGGACTATTTGTTAATTGAACCGATTCTGTTCCTTCCCAATTCATCATCCAGATGTCTGTATTACGTTTGTCTTTTGCGGAGTCGATGGACGTTAGGGTATAGGCAACCCACTTACCATCTGGAGAAATTTGTGCATCGCCAGTATTTTGCATTTTGTAAATATCGCCGGGACGGATGGTCCTTTTGGGTATTTGACCTAAACTAACCGACGGTAGTAAACAAATTGCTATAACAAAAAGGGAAGTTTGATTCAATTTCATACTTTGTAGTTGTGTATTCGAATATATGAAATGATGACAAATCTTATATATTGAATTATTTTTTTGTAAGCCTGTTAATAACTGCAGATTGATTAGTAAATGAAAAAACAATGTAATAATTTAGCATACAATTAAACAACCCGGAATAAGTGTCAACAAACGCAGTGTTTGCAAATAGAATATTTTTAACAGCTTTTTCAATCCTGCTTTCCTTTTTCGCAAAAGCACAGTTGTGTACTGGAAGTCTTGGTGATCCGGTAGTTAATATCACATTTGGAACGGCTAATACTTCTGATAATAATTTTATTCCACCCAGTGCTTATAGCTATGCAAATAATAGTTGCCCTAACGATGGGTTTTACACCATCACTAACTCTACTTCGGGTTGTTTTGGAAATGCCTGGCATACGGTTTCATCTGATCATACAGGAGGAGGTTCGTTTATGCTGGTAAATGCATCATACACTCCGGGTGATTTTTTTGTTACAACGGTAACAGGTCTTTGTCCCAATACTACATATGAGTTTGCAGCATGGATAATGAATGTCTTGATTTCTCCAACTGGAATAGAACCTGATCTTACTTTTACAATTGAAACTCCGGCAGGGGTTATTTTAAATTCATTCAATACAGGTGGTATTGCTGCTACAGCCAATCCTGTATGGAAACAATATGGCTTTTTCTTCACAACAACTACCGGTAATCCAACCATTGTATTGCGACTCAGAAATAATGCTCCCGGTGGATCGGGAAATGACATTGCTCTGGATGATATAACTTTTCGTCCTTGCGGCCCGGCAATCACCTCTTCCATTTTAGGTAATGGGAATAGTGATACGGTGAATATGTGCAGTGATCAGCAACTGAATTATACTTTCAATGCTACAGTTTCACCCGGGTTTATAATTCCTGTATTTCAATGGCAAGTAACCAGTGACTCGGGAAAAGTGTGGACCGACATTCCAGGTGCTAACAACCTTACTTATTTACGACAACCAACTGCCACCGGTAATTTTTGGTATCGACTGACTGTTGCAGAAAGTGGAAATGCATCATTACCTGATTGCCGTATATCCTCCAATATTATTATCATTAATGTTCGCCCAAAACCAATGGTAAATGCGGGAGCCGACAGAACAATTATTGCTGGTGATAGTACTATATTAAATGGGAATGTTACCGGCGAAACTCCATCCTATACCTGGTCGCCAATACAGTATTTAGTCAATCCTTCTTCCTTAACTCCATCAGCAAAGCCGTTGTTTGATGTACAGTATACTCTCGAAGCTGTTTCAGCTTATGGCTGTACTAATGAAGATGATGTGATGGTAAAAGTAGTGGCCGGAATTTTTGTACCTACAGCTTTTACCCCTAATAGTGATGGTAAGAACGACCGCTGGCAAATTCCTTATCTCGACCCTACGCTAGATGCAACGGTGTCTGTTTACAACCGGCAAGGTCAAATTGTTTATCACATCGAAAGTGGCAGGGTAGATTGGGATGGGAATGTTGATGGAATAGAACAACCCTCCGGCTCTTACGTTTATCTTATCACTTTTAAGAATAAAAGGCCAACTATTAAGGGGCTTGTGACTATTATCCGATAATTTTCTTGTCCTATCTATAATTGAATACTCTTTTTTTGAGCATTTAGGTTTATTTAGTGTTACTACTATTTTATTTTTTTACCATCCATTTTTTGTCCGCCCTGGTACAATATGAGTTTTAAAATTTTTCCTGTTTCGTCTTTTACAAATTCAACTTTTGCATCTATCACTTTTAAAAACCATTCTGTTTCGGTAGTGGCAAATAATTCAAATATTTCTTGTCCGGTTGCTTGAGCAAATAATCTATTGCCTTCATTGGTTATAGTAATAATAAATTTAGGCTGCAATTCATACTCGCCTACGTAGGAATTCAATATCTTTTCGTTTACCTGTATTTCTTTTGGTGCTGCAATTGATTTATTTGTCTTCTTCCAATAGGTTTCTGGCTCTGTGCCGGCTGAAAATTTATGACCAGTAATTATACCATTGGCATCTTCTGTAAATTCCAGCAACGACAAGCTGTTTTCAAAGAAGTATTTATTCTTAGCATAGGGCTTTATTTTATATACTGTACCACCGCCCCGTTGTGAAGTTAATTTGTTACTATCATTACGGATAATTCTTTGTTCGCCATTTTCATTTTCATAAACTCCTGTATATTTATTTAAATCTACTCCGGTTAATGTAATTTCTTTATGTTCACCAAATGGTTTATTAATAAGCAGACCTGCTATTTTAGTTGATACCTCTGAAGGGGGCTTGCAAGTGCAATTAGAAAATACTGTTACAAACACATCTTCTTTGGGTAAATAGATAGCATTGGTGAGTGAGCCATTTATACCACCACCGTGTTCAATAGTAGGACTGCCTTGCAGATTGCCCATAAACCATCCATATCCATAGTTAGTTGATTTTCCATTTGCAAGTTTAGAAGAAAGAAATGCTTTATCGAGTATTTCTTTTTTTACGAGTTTGTAAGAATGTACTGCCTGGTGCCATTTAAAAAGATCTTCAACAGTAGAAAGAAGAGAACCTGCAGCATAGGGCTGTGTCATACTAAGGAAATCTGTGTTGGCCACACCGTCTTTTGCGGGTTCATAACCGGAAACCCGGTTTTTAATAAGGGGGATATGATTCCCATAATAAGAATTTGTCATTCCCAGCGGCTTAAAGATATTCTCAACGATATAGTCAGGGTAAGTTTTACCAGAAGCCTTTTCAATAATAAAACCTAGTAGAATATAACCTGAATTATTATAATCCCATTTAGTACCCGGAGCAAAGTCCATTGGCTGATTTTTGAAATAGTCAATAAGGGCAACGGGAGTAAAATCTTTTCGGCGCACCTGATCATCCCATTCATTCATATTGGTATAGCTTTTTATCCCTGAAGTGTGATTGAGTAATTGCTCAACAGTAATAGTATATCCATGTGTTGGATAGTCGGGAATGAACTTTTTTATATCGTCCTGCAGGTCTAGTTTGCCTTTTTCTAATAATTGCAATATGGCAACAGCCGTAAATTGTTTGCTGATAGAACCGATACGAAAAACATGATCAATTTGCATCGGAACATTTAATTCCATGTTGGCCATGCCCAATGCTTTCTTATAAATCACTGTACCTTTTCGTGATATTAATGCTGTAGCACCTGTTTCATTAGATTTATAAACAGTAGCCAAAAGCTTATCGATTTTTCCAAATAGTTCGGTATCGGCTTTGGATAGTGGCTGCCCATTCGAATAGGTAGAAAATAGAAGGGATAGCACAAGTGAAAAACAAATAGTGATTTTCATGTTAAATGGTTTAATCGTTGGTAGAAGTAAAATTATGCTAATGGAAGAATATATTACATACAGAATAATTTACTGGTTACTACACGAATTATGATTTTTTGGCTAAGCTGCTGGTTCCATAATAAGGTAAATATTCGGAAACTAACAATCGTTATCTTTGCGGCCAAATAATTACATTATATGAATGAAGTATATATTATCTCGGCTGTTCGTACTCCCATGGGAAGTTTTGGTGGATCTTTAAAAGGATTATCGGCCACACAGTTAGGTGCTATAGCTATAAAAGGTGCATTGGCAAAAGCAGGTATTATAGCAGAACAAGTGCAGGATGTATTGATGGGTTGTGTAATACAAGCTAATCTGGGACAAGCTCCGGCGAGGCAAGCCGCAAAATTTGCAGGCCTGCCAAATGAAGTTAATTGTACAACAGTAAATAAAGTCTGCGCTAGTGGTATGAAAGCCATTGCGCAGGCTGCACAAAGTATTATGCTTGGAGATGCAGATATTGTAATAGCAGGGGGTATGGAAAGTATGAGCAATGTTCCTTTTTACTCTGATAGTACAAGATGGGGAAATAAATATGGCAACGTGTCATTAATTGATGGCCTGGCAAAAGATGGATTGACAGATGTATACGATGGAAAAGCAATGGGCAATGCTGCTGAATTGTGTGCAAAGGAATGCGGAATCAGCAGAGAAGATCAGGACCATTTTGCCATTGAAAGTTATAAACGTTCACAGGCTGCCTGGGAGGCTGGAAAATTTGATGATGAAATCGTACCAGTTGAAATTCCTCAACGCAAAGGTGATCCAATTGTTTTTTCAAAAGACGAAGAACCTTTCAATGTAAAGTTTGATAAAATTGCAACGCTTAATCCTGCATTTATAAAGGATGGAACAGTAACTGCTGCTAATGCATCTACCATGAATGATGGTGCTGCGGCATTAGTTTTAATGAGTAAAGAAAAAGCAGGAGAACTAGGACTAACACCTATCGCAAAAATAAGGTCGTTTGCGGATGCGGAACAAGCACCAGAATGGTTTACTACAAGTCCTGCGATAGCAGTACCAAAAGCGGTTGCGAAAGCAGGGCTAAAAATGGAAGACATTAGCTATTGGGAATTAAACGAAGCGTTTGCTGTAGTAGGTATTGAAAATAGTAAACGTATGAAATTAGACGCATCAAAAGTAAATGTGCATGGGGGTGCAGTTTCATTAGGCCATCCGCTTGGTTGCAGTGGAGCAAGAATTATTGTTACATTGATCAATGTGTTAAAAGCAAATAATGCCAAATATGGAGCAGCCGGCATCTGTAATGGCGGAGGTGGTGCATCAGCAATGGTGATTGAGAATTTATAATTTTTAGCAATATTTAATGTAAAGCTTCCTGTTTACGGGAAGCTTTTATATTTTAATACATTTGTGTATGTCAATAGAAATACGATACGCAACTAATACTGATGCGGAACTAATAGCCGACATGAGTCGCCAGACTTTTTATGAAACCTTTGTTGAACATAACACAAAGGAGGATATGGATAAATTCATGAACGAACAATTTACCCGTGAACAATTGATTAGAGAAGTAGGTACTGAAGGTAATATCTTTTTATTAGCAATTGATAGTGGAGTACCGGTTGGTTATGTAAGAATGCGGGACGGAGAAAACCGTCCTGAATTTGCCGGTAAATTATCTGTAGAACTGGCAAGAATCTATGCCCTTCAATCAGCCATTGGAAAAGGAGTGGGAAAAGCATTGCTCCAAAAATGTATAGACATAGCAGTGGAGGCAAAAAAAGAAATCATCTGGTTAGGGGTTTGGGAAAAAAATCACAGAGCTATAGCTTTTTACAACAAGTTTGGATTTGAAAAATTTGCCAGTCATGATTTTCTTCTGGGTAATGATTTGCAAACAGACTGGTTGATGAAAAAAAATCTTTCTTAATTCACTAATAATGAGCCGTTGCCTTTTAGTTGATTGTTTGTTCCTGATACCCTGTAATAAATAACTCCTTTTGTACTCGTCAATACCGGCATAACTACTACTGTGGTTGAGGTTGATGTTTTCCCAATAATCTGACCTGCGATATCATAAAATTGGATGGTTAACAACTCTTTCGCCGGATTGCTGATAAGTAAATTAGTTCCTCTTGTCCACTGAGATGGGGAGAGTTGCATCATTGTGTATTTCGCAAATTGTATAGGGATTGTTTTGGAATAATTCTTTTCACCTGAGAGTTCCTGCATTTTTAAACGGTAATACGATGTACCAGCAACCGGATGCTCATCAATAAAAGAGTAAGCAGCAGCCGATCTATTCAGACAGGGAACACTTGTTAATGAATAAAAAACGTTTCCATCAGAAGAACGTTCAACTTCGAAATGGTCCATGTTTACTTCTGAAGAAGTATTCCAGTTAATGCTTACTTTATTATTGTTTTTTATGGCAGTAAATGAAACTAGTTTAACAGGTAGAGTAACAAAACCCCAATAAACCGTAACCTGAATATCATCAACTTGGCAAGCTGTTGTTCCAGTTGCGCGACGCGCGCCTCCAGCAGACGGATCTCCTCGACCAGCAGCTTCATCGATCCCCGGATCAATTCAGGGATGGCGCTGCCGGGGTCGGCCACCAGTCGGGCCATGGCCTCGACACCGGTGC
>CAZXMP010000081.1:6446-17680 GCA_964641575.1 uncultured Chitinophaga sp.
TTCCGTTTTGGCCAGCTGTTGTTCCAGTTGCAGTATTTCTCTGTGACGAGATCGCAACCCCAAAATTTCCCCCATTAATATTTTTAAATCCCCATGTCTCTCCCCATAGGTCTGTAGGACCTCCGTATGTTTGATAACCATCAGTTGTGGGATAAGGAAGACCTGTTGATTTATCTGTACCAGTTATAATTCCTTCCTTGATAATACGAATACTAAAATCAGCGCTGGCCTGGTTAGGATCAGATCTTTCAATATCAACTTTAATACCCTTTATTGTGGCACCTTCAGGAATATTAAAACCAAATTTTTCCACCCTTAGGTATTGCGTATAGCTGCCAATGCCGCCACTTATATTGCCGAAACTGCTATAGTTATCATCGCTCTTTAAAGCATTATCTGTATTTGACCAGGCTTGTGAAGATCCGCTGAATGTTACATTGTCGGATATGCTTGCGTTTAACGGGCCCTCAACTTGGGCTACGAGACAAGAGGCTGACAGTAATAGTACAATGCTTAACAGTGTAAAATTTTTCATGGTGGTTTTTATTTAGGAACCTGGTGGATTTCCGCAAATAAAATTACTCTTGTTACCCGGCCATCTCAAGCGTATCGATAGTTTTTTAGCAACTACCATTAATAACTGGTATTCTTAAATGTATCCTACAATTATTTGTACGATTTTATGGTTTATTTTAAAGGAAGAGTTCAGTTTGGGGCTTTTGCTCTTTATGCTTTAAATTGCCATATACTCAAAGTTTATGAAAAAGCAATTCAGATTTTTATCATGCTTTTTACTGTTTTTCCCATTGTTTGCCTACCCGCAAGAAAAACAAATTATCATACGAATAGGTCAGGATAAATCAATGGCTTTGAGTGAATATGAAAGCCAGGCTACGCTAAGTCCAAAGAGTTTTAAAGTACAGGTGCTGCTGGAAAATGTGACAGGAGTTTACTGTTATGCTTCCTTTTCAGATTCAATTTATAAACTTGGGGAACTGGATGCAATTCCTGGTTTTGCGGATTTGCCAAATATGACAATGGCTGAGGAAAAATTTAACGATGAAAAAGAATTGCTGATCAGTAAAAATGGCTGGTCGTATTGGTTTTATGATCCCTCCATCGACTGGCATCGGTTCAACAAAAAAATTGTGTTGTTGGGTAATGGCCGATTGGTTGCTACTAAATCAATCAAGCAGCTTTATCTCATCGACGAAAAAAAAGAAATTAAACTTAAGGATAATGCCAGGCCTCTGTATCTTTTCTTTGTAGCAGTAAGTGAAACAGACGGAAGCGGAAAGCCATTAAAAGAGCTGGTACGCAGAAAAATAAAAATAGACTGGACGAATGACGACTGACATAATTAATATAAAACTCTTGGTGGGTACACGGCTCAAAAACCAATTACTTCGGGGGAAAGAACTTGCACAATTGCCATATATTGAAGATGCGTATTTGCGAATCGAAGATGGCATTATTGCTGGTTATGGTAAGATGGAAGAGCGAAGTAAAACAAGTGAGAAATCTGCTATTATAATTGATGCAGGAGGACAGTTAATTCTTCCTGCCTGGTGCGATTCGCATACCCATCTTGTTTTTGCTGCCAGCAGGGAAGAAGAATTTGTAGATAAAATAAAGGGCTTGAGTTATGCAGATATTGCTGCAAAGGGCGGCGGTATTTTAAATTCAGCCCATAAATTGAATGCAGCTACCGAAGATGAACTTTTTAATTTGGCATGGAAACGATTAGAAGAGGTAAGCAAATTAGGAACCGGCGCTATTGAAATTAAAAGTGGTTATGGTTTAACAATAGAAGGGGAGTTGAAAATGCTGAGGGTGATCAAGAAGCTAAAGGAGAAATCAAAGTTATCTATTAAAGCTACTTTTTTGGGTGCACATACATACCCGATGGCATTCAAAGAAAATCACCAGGGGTATATTGATTTAATCATTCACGAAATGCTGCCACTAATTGCCAAAGAAAAACTGGCAGATTATATCGATGTGTTTTGCGAGAACGGTTTTTTTTCTGCAGCGGAAACAGAAACTATTTGTAAAGCTGGCATGGCTTACGGATTAAAACCAAAAATCCATGCCAACCAGTTAAATTTATCTGGCGGCACGCAGGTGGGGGTAAAGTTGGGCGCCATTAGTGTTGACCATTTGGAAACAATGGATGAAATTGCTATTAAAGCCTTAGCTGGGTCAAATACAATTGGCACTTTATTACCTACTGCTGCTTTCTTTTTGCGAATGCCTTTTCAACCTGCCCGGCAATTAATTGATGCGGGTTGTGCAATTGCATTGGCTTCAGATTTTAATCCCGGATCATCGCCATCTGGGAATATGAATCTTGTAATTGCCATGAGCTGCATTCAAATGAAGATGCTTCCGGAGGAAGCTATTAATGCAGCAACTATTAACGGAGCATATGCAATGGAGTTGCAGGATGAGGTAGGGAGTATAACTATTGGTAAAAAAGCAAATTTGATTTTTACAAAGCCGATTTCATCTTTAGCATACCTGCCGTATGCTTTTGGTTCTAATCTTATCGACAAAGTAATGATAACCGGAGAGTTTGTTTAAAAATAGCTATGGCAAAATATAAGGTATAGTACCCAAAAGAAAGTGACAGCTGTTTATTATGGCAGAATTGTCTTAATAATTTACCGTAATTTCATCCATGTTGAAATTAAATACCGAAGAGCTATTGATTGTCGTTTGTAGCCTGGTTGTGTTGTCTTACTTATTTTCAATTATTAGTCGCTACATCCGTATTCCATCTGTATTGTTGTTGCTGTTTGCCGGTATGGGTTTTAAAGCGATAGTCGATGCAAATAATCTGCAAATAGTATTTTCCGAGCAATTGATTGAGTCGCTGGGAGTGGTAGGTCTTATTATGATTGTACTCGAAGCTGGCCTCGATCTCAAATTGGGGAGGGATAAATTGAAACTAATCCGTGACTCTTTCTTATCTGCACTTTTCATTTTTGCAATTTCTGCTGCTTTACTTACCTGGTTATTGAATTGGTGGCTTAATGAGCCTCTTGATAAATGTTTGGTGTATGCCATACCACTATCTATCATGAGCAGTTCTATTGTAATACCAAGTATACATCACCTAAGTGCCAATAAAAAGGAATTCCTTATTTATGAAGCATCCTTTTCAGATATCCTTGGCATTCTTGCATTCAATTATTTTATTGCTGACGATATATTAACAGCCCGTTCATTTGGGGTGTTTACCGGAAGCTTACTTTTTTCAATTGTACTATCTGTAGTGCTGTCTTTTATATTGTTCCTCATATTAGCAAAAACAAAATTGCAGATAAAGTTCTTCCTCATCTTTGCGTTGCTCATCCTTATATATGCAGTAGGTAAATTATTACACTTGCCGTCATTACTTATTATTCTTGTATTTGGGTTGTTGATCAATAACTGGGAAAAATTCAAATGGCCTAAGTTGCTTCGTTATTTTCCACATGATCAGGTAGAATCACTACGTCATTTATTACACTCCGTAACCGCTGAAACATCTTTTCTTATCCGTACATTCTTTTTCCTCTTATTCGGATTTAGTATTTCACTGGGCTTCCTAAAGCAGAATGATGTGCTGATGGTGGGAAGTCTGATAGTAGTAGCACTATTTGTTGTACGCTTATTGTATCTGCGTTTCTTTCTGCGTACCAATGTATTTCCAGAATCATTCTTTATTCCTAGGGGATTAATTACCATTGTACTTTTTTATAAGATACCAGATAAGATGAAGCTCAGCACTTTTAATGATGGTATACTTTTCTTTATCATTCTCACAACTACAATTATCATGGCATTAGGAATGGTGTTCTACAAAAAGAAACCAGAGCAAATTGTAGAAGAAGGGCAGTTCTCGGAGCGATCCGACATTATGTAAATTGGTTACTGGATAGTAAATAAAAGTTAGAAACGGTATAATTACAAATCCATTCTTTCCGTCAGGCTTTTAAATCGTTGGTCAGCTCTTAATTCATTCATCATTGGATAGCGGACACAGAAGATCATCCCGAGACAGGCAATACCTACCCGGCTTTCATAGGTTTTATTAAGGTGGTAAAAAGCATTGTCATAATCTTTAAGCCCGGCATAGATAAATGCCAAATCCATATGCAATGGAATACCGGGTTCTTTTTTTTGCCGTTCATTTAATGTTTGTATGATGGCCATGGTTTTGTCGGTGTATCCACCCGCAGCATAAGCATGCCCAAGAGTGCTGAGGCCTTTTTGTGGATCACCTACAAGCCGGTGATATATTTCACTGAAATGTATCGCCTTCTCATAATCACCCATAGCAAGGTATAGCATTCCTTTTCCTTCAAAAGCTCTTCGAAATGTAGGATCCAGCTCAATCACCTTATCATATTGCAGCAATGCATCTTCAAACCTACCGGCAAATGAATAGGCATCTGCGAGATTGGTAATAAGCGGTAGTGAGAGAGGATCAAGCAACAATGCCTGCTCCATTTTTTCAATGGCTTTTGTAAATTCTCCTTTGGCAATCAGCAACCAACCATGTATCTGGTTAATAAGAGACGAATTGAGGTTCAGGTCCATTGCTTTTTGTAACGAAACGGCTGTTCCATCAAAATCCCAATGATGAAAAAAAGAAATGGCAGCCAGCGAAAGATGGGCATTGGCATGATTGGAATCAATGCTAATGGCTTTCAGTGTATAATCTTTGGCCCGGGCAAAGGCTTCAGTCGGTTCCATTAAACCTGCCGAACCCATATACGAATAACAGTAAGATAAGGCACAATAAGGATCGGCAAATTGTGGATCTAGTTGAATGGCCTCATTAAAATCATTGATGGCAATTTTTATTTCTTCCGGTTTTGATTTGTTCCAGTGATAAAGACCTTTCAAATACAAATTATAAGCATCAATATTTCCGGTTGCCGGTTTAATAATCGGGTCATGGTTTTTCACCGGTGCGAAATTTTCTTTCAACCGGTTTAATATCTTCAGCGATATTTCATCTTGTATCTCGAAAATATCTTCCAGGCTACTATCAAACACTTCTGACCAGATATGATAACCATCCGCTGTATTGATAAGTTGGGCCGTAATCCTTACTCTTTTACCAAATTTTCTTACACTGCCCTCCAGCACGGCCGAGACACCTAGTTTTATCCCGATCTGTCTTACATCTTCCTGTCTTCCTTTGAATGCAAAAGAAGATGTTCTTGATGTTACCCGGATACCATCCACTTTTGCCAGAGCATTTAATATTTCTTCGGAAATGCCATCACTGAAATATTCATTTTCAGGGTCATTACTCATATTCACAAAGGGAAGAACAGCGATGGTTTTTTCAGAGCCTGTTTTAGTATCCATTTGCACGGCCGTAGGTATAACCAATTTTTCACAGGCTATGGCATATACATCCACCTGGCGTTTCACATTTTTAAGGGCAAACTTTCCCAGTGATACAGTCCTGATATCTTTCTGATTCTTTACCTCATCATAAACTTTATCGGAAATAAAAACCGATCCGGGTACTGCCAAAGATTCAATGCGGGATGCCAGGTTAACACAGTCACCATAAATTCCATCTTTATCCAACACTACTTCGCCAGCATGAATTCCTATTCTTAATTGCACCTTAGGTTCTTGCTGCAATTCTTGTTGAATTTCAACGGCAGCTTTTACAGCATCAATAGCACTGTCAAAAAGACTCAGGGTGCCATCCCCAAAATACTGTATGATCTTTCCATTATACGAGGGGATAAAATTTTCAAGAGCCAGTTTCTGCCGGTTGCGGAGTGTTTTTGCCTTGTATTCATCTTCCTGCATCATAGCAGTGTATCCAGTCATATCTGCAAACAGGATAGCTGCTAATTGCCGCACCTGTGAATTACTACCATCCTGGTATGACTGAATTTTATTCATGATTGGTTAAGGTTCTTTTGAAGGAGCCAAAGGTAAAAAAATAGCTGAAAACAGGAATACCGGTTAAAAGCTGATATGGCCGGCTATTAATTTTAACGGCTTGTTCACTCTGCTTTGTGTTGCTTCGTGTAGTTAGTTTTATGTAGCATTTATAACTACAAACAATATCTTAGTATCCAAATTTCAGCGATATGCAGCCTATAATTGAATGTGTTCCCAATTTTAGCGAGGGTAATGATTTAACTATCATCCAACAAATAACTGACCAGATAGAAACAGTAGAAGCTGTTCGATTGCTGAACGTAGATCCCGGAAAAGCAACAAACAGAACCGTGGTGACTTTTGTGGGTCATCCCGAAGCAGTAATTGAAGCAGCATTTTTAGCTATAAAAAAAGCTGGTGAATTGATTGATATGAGCAAACACAAAGGCGAACATCCAAGAATGGGTGCGACAGATGTTTGTCCGCTAATTCCAATTGCCAATATCAGCATGGAAGAAACAGCGAAGTATGCGCAGCAATTAGCAAAAAGAGTGGGAGAGGAATTAGCCTTACCCGTTTATTTATATGAAGCTGCACAGCCCAACACAGCAAGAAATAATTTATCAGTAATAAGAGCAGGAGAATACGAAGGATTCTTTAAAAAAATAAAATTACCTGAATGGAAACCCGATTTTGGCCCTGCCGCATTTGATGCAAAAAGAGGCGGAACAGTTATTGGCGCAAGAGATTTTTTAGTTGCGTATAATATCAATCTCAATACTACCTCAACAAGGAGAGCCAATGCCATCGCATTTGATGTACGGGAAGCAGGAAGAAAAGTAAAGAATGAACAAGGCGAAGATGTTGTTCAACCCGGCACACTAAAATCAGTTAAAGCTATTGGTTGGTTTATTGAAGAATACGGTGTAGCGCAAATTTCTATGAACCTTACTAATATTAATGTAACACCGGTTCATATTGCATTTGATGAGGTTTGTAAGAAAGCTGATGCAAGAGGAATTAGAGTAACCGGGAGTGAGTTAGTTGGTCTGGTTCCATTGAATTCATTATTGGAAGCAGGTAGGTATTTCTTAAAAAAACAAAAACGTTCTACGGGTGTATCAGAAAAGGAATTGATAAAGATTGCGGTGAAGTCAATGGGGCTGGATGAACTCGGACCATTTAAACCGGAAGAAAGGATTATTGAATACATGCTCTGCAACAAAGCCGACAGCAAATTGGTGAATATGACATTAACAGATTTTGCGGATGATACGGCCAGTGAAAGCCCTGCACCGGGTGGTGGTTCAATTTCAGCTTATGTTGGTGCATTGGGAGTATCGCTGGCAACAATGGTAGCTAATCTTTCTTCGCATAAAAAAGGATGGGACGACCGTTGGGAAGAGTTTAGTACCTGGGCGGAGGTAGGAGAAAAATATAAAAATGAATTAGTGAAACTGGTGGATGCCGACACTAAAGCGTTCAACTTAATTATGACGGCTTTTGGTCTACCCAAATCAACCGACGAAGAAAAAGCGTTAAGAAAAACGGCTATCCAGGAAGCTACAAAATTTGCGATTGAAATACCTTTTAAAGTAATGCAGGCAGCCTATGCAAGTATGGATGTGATAAAGACAATGGCCGAAATCGGCAATCCCAATTCAGTGTCGGATGCCGGGGTGGGAGCTTTGTGTGCCCGCAGTGCTGTGATGGGAGCCTTTATGAATGTGCGGATCAATGCGGCCGGCTATGAGGATAAGTGTTTTGTGGACGAAATTTTTGCCAAAGGAAGGGAGATTGAGAATAAAACTTTAGCTTTAGAAGCAGCAATTTTAAAAGTGGTGAATGAAAAGATTGGGGTGTAAAATCATTTTTACTTAAAGGTAAATTTTTAAAAAACTTATTAGATGGAAAACATAGAAACAAAACCAGCACATAGCGAAGTAAAATCAGCTGTAATGCGGCATTTGAAAATGTATAGTAAGCAGGATGTACTATCACTAACCAAAATCCGCCGGTTTGAAACGAAACTGGGTGAAAGACTGCATGTGCTAAATAATTCAGTGGATATAGAAAAGTCTATTGCGGCTTCATCTGCTAAATATGTATTGTTTGGTGTGCCGGAAGATTTAGGTGCCAAAGGCAACTATGGCATAGGTGGTGCTGATACTTTATGGATTCCTTTTTTACAAAGTTTACTGAACATACAAAGCAATGATTTTTTTGATGGTGGCGAGATATTGCTCGTCGGCCATTTTGATTTTGGCGATATGCAATACCTTATCGATACAACAGCCAGAGGCGAAGAAGAGAAGATTGAAGCCTATCGTCATGCTGTAATTGCTATTGATGATGAAGTAGAACATTTAACAAAGATTATAGCAGAGGCCAAAAAAATTCCAATTGTAATTGGTGGTGGCCATAATAATTCGTATCCCTTAATAAAAGGTGCAGCAAAAGGCTGGCATAAAGCAGGTGTACTTCCGTTGGCACAAATTAATTGCATCAACTTAGATGCACATGCTGATTATAGGCCGCTGGAAGGAAGGCATAGTGGTAATGCATTCCGGTATGCAGAAGAAGATGGATACTTACAGAAATATTGTGTGGTTGGTTTGCATGAAAACTACTTACCGCAAAATGTATGGATCGATATGGTGAACAATCCTTTTATTGACTGTATCACCTTTGAAGATATTTTTGTACATGAGAAAAGAACATTTATGCAAGCTGTTTCTCATGCCACAGGATTTACAGAAGATACATTAACCGGCATCGACCTCGACCTTGATGCTATTCAAAATACATTAAGCAGTGCAATGACACCGGTAGGTATTTCGCCTATGCATGCCAGGCAATACATTTCTTTTGCCGCTGCAGATAGCAAACCAGCTTACCTGCACATCTGCGAAGGAGCTACCAGATTATCCGATGGCAGAACTGATGCTACCAGTGGCAAATTGATCAGCTACCTCGTTAGTGATTTTATAAAAGGAATGGCTTTGTAGTTTTACCAATAGACTTATAAAAAAAAATGCACTCACTTGAGTGCATTTTTTTATTTAGTTACATGATCTTATGCTTCAACAGGTGTTAAATACTGCGTGTAGCTATATCCTTCTTCGCCATCATCCGTTTTAATAACCCACCATTGGTCATTTTCTTTTCTAACCAATGTAACTATTTCATGACGGGCGGCTTTGCCAATTATTTCATGAGTAGTACCCGGCCCTTTACGAATGTTGAGGTTAGAACTGTTAGTTGTTATTTTCAATTTAGCACCTTCCTGTACACCACTAACACTGTTGATATTCATGACCAGGTCGCCGGACGCATAGTCGGGGTCAATCTTTTCATATAGATCCCACAATTGCTGTTTGGTAGCACCGCTGGCAGATCCATCTATATATAAAACGCCATCTTGTTCTCTAACCAATAGGTCTTGGGTGCCGGCAGCAGTTGCTGCATCTACGATTTCTTTATATTTATCTTGTAATACCATGATTTTTTTCCTCCGTTTAATTTTAGTTGTTAGTTAAACCAGCTACATCTACTTTTTTAGGTTTTAATGCCTGCAATGCCATCATTAACTTTTGACGATCGGCTTTTGCAATTTTACCTGTCACGGATATAATGCCATCTTTTACGGTAGCACTTACACCAGGGAAAGCTTTTAACGCATCATTTACGGCACTGGTTAAAGGATCGTCGGCAGCAATAGTTGGTGGCGGAGGGGGTGCAACCACAGTTAGATTGTTTACTACAGATTTTACACCTTTAACAGCGGCTGCTGTTTTTTCGCATGATGCCTTGCACATATCATCCTTACATTCTCCGGAGAGAGTGGCAACGCCATCTTTCACATCAACCATTGTTACGGTAGACATTGGCTCAGCTTTCAAAGCTGTTTCAACAGCTGTTTTAATGTCTGCATCACTTTGTTTCTTTTTACAGCCGGTATTGGTGGCACCAAGCAGGGCTATGGAACAAACCATTAGCAGAATGCGGGGAAGTTTAAGTTTCATGATTTTTATTTTTTTATTAGTGTGAATTGAGAATTAACGAATATAGATTTTTAAGAAGGAAAAAGGATTTCTAATTATTCGTTTGCGGCATCATTTATGTAGTGCCAACGTCCTCAGAAAACCGGGCCGTATAGTTTTACTTTACTCTTTTCAAAGGCTTTTTTAAAACGCACCAGTAATTTACTTGCTTCTGCAGTTTTCTTTTCCCTAGTGGCAACCTGCCATAAGCCAAACATAGCCCAGCCATTTTCATTATTGTTTTGTAAATCTTTAAGCAGAATATTTTTTGCTTCAGTTAGTTTCCCGGCTTTTATAAACGCATTCCCTAAATATTGTTTGGGATTCAACATCCAGTCCCTCGGCTCATTGTACACCATTTTTTCTTCTGTATCTACCGCTAATTGAAACAAGTCAATTGATTCATCATATCTCTTTTCTTTTAGTGCAATTGTTCCGGATAAAATACTTTCTGCAATAACAGCTCCTTCAATTGCCGCTGAGAAAGGAGAAAGAGGAATACGCAGAGTGCTATCCTTCATTAAATCCTTTAGTTGCTGCAATTCATTTTTTGCTTCAGTTAGATCAGTTTGTTGTGTCAATGCCATTCCTTTTCCAAAATGGTAGAGAATGTTTCCATATACATGTGATTTATCAGGTTGCTGCATTTTGAGCAATTCATTCCAATTGCCAAAACGAACATGAACAAGCACCGGCGTCATATAAACATATTGTAAATAGCTTCCCAATGCGCCGGGTATGGCTAAATAATCAGCCGGAATACTTTTTGCAGTTTCCTTGGCTGCCCATACCGAATAACTTGAACGACCTGCCAGCATCGCATTATTTGTTTGCATGTGCAGGTTGTGAATGATATATAGAAACGCATTACCGGTAACCGGTTCATATAACGGAATATATTTTTTGTAACTGTTTACAGCATTTTCATTTACAGCAACTCCTTTTGCATATTGCCCGGTACGCAGGTAAATATGTGAAGGCATATGAACGGTATGCGAAAGACCCGGCGTCAATTTTCCTAATCTATCAGCACTTGGTAAAGCTTTAGCTGCAAATGGCGATGGCTCCATCACATGTATATAATAATGATTAGCCCCGGGATGGTTGGGAGTTTTTGCTATTAGTTTTTCCAACACTTCACGGATCAATGGTGTCCATGGTCGGGGAGTGCCATCAATAAGCCATAGATCCCAGGGATGTTCCAGCATCATTGCATCGGCATATAAAGCTTGTGCATCAGCATGTGCAGGAAATTTTTCATAGCAACGCTTCATCATTTCTGTATAT
>CAZXMP010000082.1:0-17561 GCA_964641575.1 uncultured Chitinophaga sp.
ATGTACAATTACAGTAAGGCCATTCGGCAGCACATACTTTTCGTACGGGATAACGATCTCGCTTCCCTTCTTCGTCACTTTTTCTACCAACTTTGCCTGGCCATTTACAATACCTGCGAATAGCAGGGTAAAAAAGCTCAGCAATAAAAACTGCTTTTTCATATTCATTAAAATTGATTTTAGAAATAATCCCTAAAAGCGGGACAAGCAATTTAAGCAATCCCCTGTTTAAACAAGCACCATTTATCATTAATATGAACCACGGCGACACAAAGGCTCACAGCGAATTTACTCCGTGTATCTTCCTGTCTTTGTGACTCTGTGGTTCAAATACTAACTTTATAAAAAATTATTGTACTATGAGTTATGCTAACCGTAACAACCATGAAATTGATTATAAAATACATGGTGAGGAATTACAATTTGTAGAAATTGAACTCGATCCAACCGAAACAGCCATTGCCGAAAGTGGTGCCATGATGATGATGGATGACGGCATCCAGATGCAAACCATATTTGGTGATGGATCGGCACAGCAGCCAAAAGGATTTCTGGGCAAACTAATGAGTGCCGGAAAAAGAGTGCTAACCGGGGAAAGTTTATTTATGACTGCCTTTACTAATGAAGCACAGGGAAAGAAAAAAGTAAGTTTTGCAGCTCCCTATACCGGTAAGATCATTCCGTTGGATTTGCAGGAACTCGGCGGCACCATCATTGCACAGAAAGATGCATTTCTCTGTGCCGCCAAAGGGGTAAGTGTGGGTATCCACTTTCAACGCAAGTTGGGAGTAGGTATTTTTGGAGGTGAAGGTTTCATCATGCAAAAGTTAGAAGGCGATGGATTTGCTTTTTTACATGCCGGTGGTTTTATTGTAGAAAGAGAATTGAAAGCCGGTGAAATAATAAAGATTGATACCGGCTGCGTAGTGGCCTATACACCCGAAACACAATTTGATATTGAATTTGTAAGAGGTGTTAAGAATTTTATGTTTGGCGGGGAAGGTTTATTCTTTGCCAAACTACAAGGGCCGGGCAAAGTATGGATACAATCATTACCGATCAGCCGTTTGGCAGGACGAATCATTGCATACGGAACTTATAAACGAAAAGAAGAAGGCAGTGTATTAGGTGGGTTGGGTAATTTGTTTGATGGGAGGGAGTAAGACCCTCTTCAAAGGTTGACAACAGCTAGGCTTTAGTATCATTATACCTTAAAATAGTTTGTATACCAATCCGTTTCATGGTGGTCTTTTAAATCAGGATTCAAAATATATGTCGGGTCGATTTTAGAATATATAATTTCTAATGAAGCAAAGTCTCGTTGACTTATTACTTTAAATCCGTTTTTTACAAGTTGTGCAGCACAAACCCCCATGCCAATTTGATATTTTTTATTTTCTGAAAACCTATTGCCGTTGTAAATTACCTGGCTGCCACAAGCACCACTTATATCCATCATTACTGCAATTTCTACTTTTTCAGTGTTAGCTAACTCAAGCATTTTTAATGATGCCTTAACCATTCCCTCTGTCCAGTCAACGCCAGACTCGGTTAGTACTTTAGCCTTGTCATTTAAAACATCTAAACCAGTTCCTCCATGTATGTCACACATTTCTCTCGGTGTTCCAAATGAAAAATCTTCAGGGCAGAATTTTATTACGTTCACATTATCGTAGCTTAATAATTTCAAGGCTCCTGGGTGCTCTCCATAAGCTGTACCATCATAGCCACAAGATATTCCTGCAATACATGAACTCATCAGCACTCTCAGCGGATTATCCTTTGTAGGACATCGTAAATTGCGTAAATAAACTTTGTCTGTCATTTATGTTCTGTGGGGGGTTGTTTTACTCTTTTAATCAATTTTACAATCTCAAACCAGATTACTGAAATGAAACCAATGGCAACACAAGTTAATAGTTGCTGAAAATTTAATGTTTCAAATTCAAAAAATGACGTTAACGGTTTTACGAACAGGATAAGCCCAACGATAGCGATGGTAATAAAAATAATGAACAACACCATGTTATTTTTATACTTCAACGTGGTGAGTATAGAATAATAAAACGAACGGTTAATTAAGGTTAAGAAAATGTTTGCTGTTATCAATACCGTAAAAGTCATGGTCCTTGTCAATGCTTCATCGTAACCATTATTAACTGAGTATTGGTACACAAACAATGTTCCTGCCGTTATAACTAATCCCTGAATAATACTGATGGAAAGTTCTTTCCAATTAAAGAAAGTAGTTGTTAACGCTTTAGGCTTCTGCGACATGGTATTCTTTTCCATTGGTTCATTTTCGTAAATGATGGAACAGGTGGGCCCCATTATTATTTCTAAAAAAATAATATGAATGGGTGAAAAAATATTAGGATACATCCATCCTAAAGCCAACGGAATAAAAACCGTTAATATGATTGGTATGTGGATGGAAATAATATATTGAATGGCCTTTTTTAAATTGGTATAAATTTTTCTGCCCATGGCAACAGCGTTTACCATTTTGGATAGATCATCTTCCACTAAGATCAATGATGCTGCCTGTTTAGCTATTTCGGTTCCTTTTTTGCCCATGGCTATGCCAATATGTGCTGCTTTTAAGGCAGGTCCGTCATTTACTCCATCGCCTGTCATGGCCACTATTTCATTGTTCGATTTTAAGGCGTTGATAATTTTTAATTTGGCTTCCGGGAACATGCGGGTAAAAATAGTAGTGTCCGTTACGCAGCTCTTTAATGCAGCCTCATCTAATTTCATTAACTCATCGCCGGTAATAGTTTTCTCGTAACCTCTAAAACCAACTTGTTTGGCAATGGCGGCAGTAGTAGCTGCATTATCCCCCGTAATAATTTTTACAGCTATGCCTGCGGTATAAAAATCTTCTAATACTTTTTGAATGTTCTTTTTAGGAGGATCGTAAAAAGCAACGATACCTTTAAATTCAAATGGGAGCTCCTGTTGTTTTGCAGGATATTTATCTCCTTCAAAATGTGAAATACCTACACCTAATACTCTGTATCCATCGGTTGCTAACTGCTCAATGGCAGCATGTACTTGTTGTTTTTCAGTTTCATTAAGATTAGCAATATTCATTAATGCTTCGGGTGCACCTTTAGCGGCTATGATCTGGTGGCCTTTGGTGTTTTGAAAAATATGTGTCATCATCGGTGGTTGGCCACCTAATGGATATTCATGAATGAGTTTGTAGCCCGGCCTTTCATCGTTTTGCAAAAGAGTGGAGTAAGTGTGGTGCAAGGCTACTTCCATCGGGTCAAAGGGGATTGGTTCGCTAGCCCACATGGCCAATTCCACTATTTCTTTTTCCTCTTCCGTCAATGTTTCAGTTGGTTCGGAAATTTTATTGGATGACAGCAAGAACAGCTTTGCCAAACTCATTTTGTTTTCTGTAAGCGTACCTGTTTTGTCGGTACAAATAACGGTGGCACTGCCTAATGTTTCCACCGTTTTCATTTGCTTTACTACGATGCCCATTTTCATTAAACGCCATGCACCCAGGGCCATAAAAGTGGTAAACGCTACAGGAATTTCTTCGGGCAATATGCTCATGGCCAGCGTAAGCGATTGCAATAAACTATTGAGCAAATTGTGCGAATGCCAATAATTAATTGCCCATACAATTAAAAAAACTACCGCACCTGCAATGGCCATCTTCTTTACAAAATTGGCAATTTGTATTTCCAGTGCTGTTCTTTCTTCCTGGATACTTTCTAAACTGCTTCCAATTTTTCCGAGCTTGGTTTCGTTGCCGATAGCAGTAATGGTTGCAATAGCTAAGCCACTGGCAACGGTAGTGCCATTATAAATAAAATGATCTTCCTTGGTTTTGTCCTTAAAAACTGCAAACGATTCGCCGGTAAGAATGGATTCGTTCACGGAAAAATCGTTGGAGTGTACAATGCTTCCATCGGCGGTAATAGCTGTTCCTTCTTCTACCATCAGGCTATCACCCACCACCAGGTCTTCGCTTTTTATTTCTTCAATATTGCCATTGCGGATTACTTTACAATGCGGCTGCGAAAAATCTTTCAGCTTTTCCAGCGCATTTTTGCTTCTGGAGTATTGATATAAGGAAATGGAAGTTTGAAATACGATGGCAGCCGTCAGGAAAATACCGTCACCTGTTTTACCGCTGATAAAGTAAATGGAAGCCGCCACCAATAATAGGATCAGCATGGGGTCTTTGGCAATGCGTTTTATGGTATCGAAGAGGCTGCTTTCTTTTTTGTAGTCTAATTTGTTTTGTCCAAATTCTTTTTTTGCCAGAATAACCTGCTCATCGGTTAAACCTGAGATGTTGAAATTATTTGCAGGCATTGCCAAAGATAAACTTAATTATATGGGGATTTTTAAGGCAAAGGTTGGGAGTAAAGGGATAAAAAACTGGTGGGTGATGCGGCTTTGCGTACAGCGATTTCCTATTTTTAAACCATGAATGTAAAGGTATCCGAAGCGCAGCTGGATAGAAAAAAAGGCAGTTAAAGATGAAGGTCAAATGTAATTTCCTTTACACCCTCCTCTGGCGGGCCGAATCGTAACGTAACAGTAGCATCTTTCATAAAATCCGTTTGCAGTAATACAGGCTTTATGGCAGCAAATAATTTCTCTGCATCTGGCCCATAAAAAAATAATGTACCATCGCTATAATCCATGGCAATTTCGTTGCCATCGAAATCGCCAACCTTTTCTTTTTCCATTATTTCTTCCAGCTTGTCTTCTAACGCAAACAAAGTATCCAGCCCCTGAATACCATAAGTAAAATTTACAATTACAGCTTGTTCGGTTTGCATAGTATGATTTTTAATTGACTTAGAAAGTATTAGTTATTAGAATGGAAGGTTTTACCAGTCGATAAATTTACCTGTATAGTTTTTTGGATGGATGACCTTATAGTTGCTGGGACTTTCACCTCTTTGGATATTACCGTTATCTATAGCAATGACTGTTTCTTTTTCCATTGACAGACCTTTGAGAATATTTGATATAAGTGACATAGCTTTTTCCGCATCGTTCACTTCAAATAACATATTAGCTCCGCCTGGCCCTAGGTCGCCACCGATCCACTGTCCATGACCCGATTGTCCTAAAGAATCATCCAGTATGATCTCTGTCTTTTGACGGGTTGATAAAGCTTTCATAAACTCCATAGAATCCGGATATTGCCATTGTACAAAAAGTACTCTTGTTTGCCGGACATCTTGAATAGGTGCTGCCAATGTGTCTTGCAGGATGTGTTGTGGAGATTTAGAATGCTGATTACAAAAACTAAATCCCCAAATTGTTATAAATAATAGAAACGGTAGTTTCATATTTCAACTATTTTTTATAGTATGACTTTAGTCACAACAGTATTTATTTTATATTTGAAATAGCTTACAAATTTTTTAAAAGGTCTGTATCGTTGAGTCTTTTTAAAGTATAATCCTGTGGCCATTTGTGATGACCTTTTGTTGTTTTTATGTTTATCCTATATAAATCTTCTTCAAAAAATTTCAGTGCTTCTTTTTCTAGTTCTGCTGCAAGGGCAATAAAATCTGCTTTGACAATCACACCAACCTGTGGGAAGTTAGATTCAGATTGATTTAGTAAAACTTGAGATAGGTTTTCAAGATAATCTTGAATATAGTTAAGTAGTCTAAAAAGTTCGATGCTTATCCAATGGAATGCAAATTAGAAGTCATGAAAAAATTACTCTTAAATTGATCGAAGTATTCCTTATTATGTAATAAACCGGGATAGGAGTCTACATTTATTCCATCTTTTGCTGTATTTGTTGAAACTGTTGTTCGCATTTGTTTCGCTACATCTAAAATGTCCTCATGAGCTTTAAGACGCTTATCAAAAACTTTTTCAATAATTCTAAGTTTAACTTCTTTGGCTTTTAGATAGGAATTAGTAAAAAAATGTGAATATTAAACCAATAATTACACCGACCAAACCGGTAGCTGCTGGTATGATATATTTTAGTACTTCTGTATCCATATAAAATTACTCAGTGCATATAAATATACACAACTCCCTTCACAGAAATCCGTCGAATTCCTCCCAAAATTCCCCTCCAAAACCACCCATAACTTGTTTAATTTCGCAACATCAAAATTCAGCTATGGTACGCAAACAGGAAGTATTACAAGATGTAGTTATAAAATTCGCCGGCGATAGTGGAGATGGGATGCAGTTGACCGGTACACAGTTTACCAATAATACCGCCATGCTCGGTATCGATCTTTCCACCTTCCCGGATTTTCCGGCGGAGATAAGGGCCCCGATAGGTACACTGCCCGGGGTGAGTGGTTACCAGCTCCGTTTTTCCAGTGATCGGATCTTTACTCCCGGTGATAGCTGTGATGTGCTGGTGGCCATGAATGCAGCCGCATTAAAAACTAATCTTTCTGCATTAAAGAAAGGAGGGAAGATCATCGTTAATACCGATGGCTTTGATGGAAAAAATCTTCGCCTTGCCAATTATCCCGAAGGAGAAAATCCAATAGAAAATGATAGTCTTGCCAGCTACGAGGTGATAAAAATGGATGTGACGAAGATGACCAGGGAGGCATTGAAGGATTTTACGATGGGCATGAAGGAAAAGGACAGGGCCAAAAATATGTTTGTGCTCGGCTTCCTGTATTTTATGTACAACCGGGATATGGAGAATACCATCAGTTTCCTGAAAGAAAAGTTTGGTAAGAAACCGGAGATATTTGAGAGCAATGTAAAAGTGTTGCAGGCCGGTTATAACTATGCAGATACTACAGAAATTTTCTCCACTACTTACACGGTAGAGAAAGCAAAAATGGATCCTGGTACTTATCGTTCCATTATGGGTAATCAGGCCGTATCATTAGGATTGATCGCAGCCTCGCAAAAAAGTGGGTTGCCGATGTTCCTCGGTTCTTACCCTATTACTCCTGCCTCAGATATTTTACATGAGTTGGCGAAGTATAAAAATTTTGGCGTTCGTACCTACCAGGCCGAAGATGAAATTGCGGCTATCACCTCTGCTATTGGTGCAGCGTATGGCGGTTCATTGGGAGTAACTACTACCTCTGGTCCGGGTATGGCATTAAAAGGTGAAGCAATGGGACTGGCCGTAATGTTAGAAATTCCTTTACTCATTATAGATATACAAAGAGGCGGTCCTTCAACAGGTCTTCCCACCAAAACAGAACAAAGCGATCTGTTACAAGCATACTACGGCAGAAATGGTGAATGCCCGATGCCAATTGTATCTGCATCAACTCCTGCTGATTGTTTTGATGCGGTGTATGAAGCAGTACGTATTTCAGTACAACATATGACACCGGTTATTTTCTTGAGCGATGGGTATATTGCTAACGGTGCAGAGCCATGGAAGTTTCCTAATTCGGAATCATTACGACCGATACCGGTAAAATTTAAAACACAATTAGGCGACCAGGAAGAAAAATTACAACCATACTCAAGAGATGAAAAATTAGCAAGACCCTGGGCTATTCCCGGCACAGCGGGATTGGAACATCGTATTGGTGGATTAGAAAAACAAAATGTAACAGGTAATATCAGTTACGAACCAGAGAATCACCAGTTGATGGTAAAAATTCGCCAGGAAAAAGTAGATAAGATAGCTGACTATATTCCAGAACAAAAATTAGATAGTGGACCGGAGAAAGGAAAAATTTTGGTGCTGGGCTGGGGCTCTACCTATGGTGCTATCAAATCTGCACTATCAGAATTGCAGGCGAAGGGTCATGCCGTCAGTCATGCACATTTGCGCTATGTACGTCCATTCCCTAAAAATTTGGGTGATATTATCAAGAACTTCGACACGGTATTAATTCCAGAGATCAATAATGGTCAGTTGATAAAGATCATCCGTGATGTGTATTATGTAGATGCAAAAGGCTACAATAAAATAATGGGTGTGCCAATCACTAAAACAGAATTGGTGATGAAGCTGGAAGAGATGCTGGCGGAGTAAAAGACCCTACCCTGTTCCTAAAGGGAACTTAGATCAATGAGTCGCATTAATAAACGGATGCCTCAAAGCAATAAATTTTGAGTAGAACAGATTTAAAAAATGGTTCATCGAGATTACTCCGTGCATCTCTGTGACTTGGTGCCTCCGTGGTTAAAATAACAAACTTACCGTCAGTGGAGTTTTAGTTTTCATTAACTCCATCCCTATTATATTCGTAAAATTTTTTTATGCGAAAGCTACTTTTTTTACTGCTTTTCTTTCAAGCTACTTTTTTGCTAACCATACAAGCACAGGACAACACGATTAAAAAAGACAAATGGCATTGGGATGATCCGTTGAAGCAAGATACCAGTGCAGGTTATGTGCAGGTAGTAAAGGTGGATAATGTGTTGTACATATCCGGTGCAGTAGCATTGGATGTAACCCCGGAGGGAATTACCAGTGTGTACCGGGCATTGGAAAAATCATTAAAAAATTATGGTGCTACGTTTCAAAATGTGGTAAAAGAAAATCTATATACTACCGATATGGAAGCGATGAAGCGATATAATGATGCCCGTAAAGTTTTTTATAAAGGCGATTATCCTGCGGCTACCTGGATGCAGGTAACCCGTTTATTTATGCATGAAGCAAGGTTGGAAGTAGAGCTGGTAGCGCATTTGCCAAAGTAAATTGTACTGTATTAAAAAAATGCCTTCAGTATTTGAAGGCATTTTTAATAAAATTATGATCAAGTTTTTTATTGTGGTGGTGCATACACTTCAACAGGTGCAGGCATTATAAATGCCAGGGCAAAAGCCAGCATTGATAATATCAATCCGTACATGAAAATATTATAGGCAATGCGCAGGAATTTATATTTCTTGGCTAATACTACCCCTAAAAAATAATTGTCTTTCACTACACTGCTATAGAGATAATCCCTGTCAGCCATCATTTCATTCATCGCCCAATCATAATCTGGTAAGGTCATTTTGTAGAAATTACCAAAGAACAACAGATTGGTCCTTTTATTATGAATATCTTCTTGTGTAAAAGTTCCGTGATTAATATTTGGCCGTGTCGCTAAAATGGAAAATACAATTACGATTACACAAACAGTTACCAATGTTACAACTGGTATTTGTAAGTTACTATTCGTTTCCAGTTTTGTAAAAAGAGTAGAGATAACGATTGAAAGAATAATTGCATTTACCGAAATGAGAATGTTGGCTTTCGAGTCTGCCATCTGGCTAAGGTTGTTTTGCGTTTGCGATACAATTCGAAAAACGGTAGAGATACCTCGTTCTGATTCTTTTGCTTTTTTAGCGGCTGCAACTTGTTCAGGAGAAAGGCCGAGTTTGTTTTTTTCTTTTGGCTTTTCCTTTTCTTTCGTATTTTTTTTATCAGGTTTAGGCATAATATCCTCCGGTTTTTTTTCTTTTAACTCAGCCAGGTGTCGTTCTTTTACTGGCTGTAATTTTTCCTGCCCAAAGACAGTAAAATATTTATGAGCTTCCAGGAAAGCAATATTGTTTTGCCGCCATTCTTTTTTCGACAAGTCTTCGCCTCCAAACTCTCTGAGTTCTTCAAGAAGTAAGCGGCTTTTTTCTTTAAACGCATCTGTTCCCAGGTGAAAGAGATCGGCATCGCATATAATTTGCTCGATCGTATTTTTGGGATTATGCGGCATTTTAGTAGCATTGATACAGCCCATCACTTTGCCAACAAATTCTGCGGTAGCGGCATGTTGTGACAAAAACCCGGTAGCGATCTCTGCACTAACTGATTCGTGGTTCCGGGCATGCCCGGTGCTGTAGCCAGTATCATGAAACCAGGCTCCCACAAGCAATGCCAAGCGGTCTTCTTCTGCAATTTGTTCATGATCTGCAATTCTTTCGCATGCAGCTACTACTTCTTCCGTATGTTGCAGGGTGTGAAATTTTACACTTTTACTAACTTTGGTCAATATCAGGTTGGAAGCAAATTCCCGGGCATGTGTTAAAAGAAGCAACTGATTCTCCATGATGCTATAAAGATAAGTTTTGATAAATTTAAACAAAATAAGAAAGAATGGCTATTTTAAAATTTCGCCTACCGTTTATTGCAATATTCGCTTTTATGCTTTTGCTGTTAGTCAGCTGCAAGCAAAAGAAGATTGTCCTGCAATCTCCGCCTCATTATAACTTTTCTGAAGTTTTTGAGCATAAACTGGATTTGAAGCTGAAAGAAATCTCAGGTCTTGCATGGGATACAAAAAAGGATGAGTTTATTGCTCATTACGATGAATCAGGCAAATTGTTTTTTCTTGACCGGGAAAACAAAGCCATAAAAGCCGAATACGTTTTTGGCGGAAAAGGTGATTACGAAGATGTAGCTCTGGTAGGTGATGTACCTTATATTTTGCGCAGCGACGGTGTAATAACCAAATTTATCAGGGATACTGCAGATAAAGCATATGGCGAAGAAGTAGGTAAACTAACTATTGCAGGTCCTAATGACTTTGAAGCGATGTACTATGACTCCAGCAGAAAGGCATTAGTGGTAATTTGTAAGAATTGCGAGATGGATGATAAGGCTTCGGTGAGTGCATTTGCATTCTATCTTGATTCAATAGGGTTTGACAATAAGCCATTATATAGAATTGATGCAAGAGCAGTGGAGGCAATGGCTCCTAAAAAGACTTCTAAATTTCAGCCATCAGCAGCAGCTATACACCCGGTTTTAAATAAACTATTTATTATTTCCTCTGCCAGTAATTTATTGGTGATTGCAGATTTAAATGGTAAACCTGAGTCCGCTTATGCATTATCAAAAAAACTTTTTCCGCAGCCGGAAGGGTTGACCTTTAAATCTAAAGGAGATATGTATATTTCGAATGAAGGCGTAAACGCAAAGGGAAATATTTTACGATTTATTTATAAACCTTAGCTTTTTTTGATAACCGTAGAAGCCTCTCTTTTATCAACAAACCAGATACAGGCTAACAGCCAGATATAAGCGAAACAAAAACCGGCCACTACATCGCTGGCATAATGTACCCGCAGGTAAATACGGCTAAAACCTATTGCTGCAATTATAAATGATAAGGTTAATATTATTGTAAGTCGCAGCCATTTGTTGTCAATATAGGCGGCCGCATACCAGATCATCAAGCCATAAAAGACCATACTCATAAAAGAGTGGCCGCTGGGGAAGCTGAAATTGGTAATGCCATCTACAAGTGGAAATTGAGGTCGTTCCCGCTGAACTAACCGCTTTAAAAATGACATTAACAGCACACTGCTTATCATAACAGTAGCGGTTTCAATAGCCATCCATTTTTTTTTGCGAATCGCAAAGTAAATGATCAACACAATGCTTACCGGGGCTAGAAAAATATGATTACCCAGAAACGAAAAGAAGTGCATCATGTTTGTTGTGCTATCTGACACGAAGGGATTGATGGCATCAAAAATTTCATTGTCGATAGAATGATTGCGGTTAACAAGAATAATAGTAAGTACCAGCAGCAGTAGCACCGCTATTGGAATAACAACGGTAAGCGGTCGTCTTGTAGAAAGTAATAGTACCGGGTCTTTTTTCTGTAGTTTGGCAGAGCGTTCTTTCATGCAGCAGTATTCCCCCGAATGTAGGTTAAATTTTCAAAGCGAATAATTCCATGTTTTCATTTTTCCCTTTCATTTCTACAGGTCCTACACTTTCGGCTTGCCAATCCTTCATGTCCAGCAAGTCCACTACTTCTTTTGATGCAAGGTATTTTTGATTTACATCCGAGCAGGCTGATCTAATTCGGGCAGCGGTATTAATGGCATCTCCACTCATTACCAGATCTTTTTTTACAATACCTACCTGGCCTACTGTTACAATACCCGTATGTATACCAGCTTTGTATTCTGGTATGGTGCCATAGCGTCTTCGAAATCGTTCTGCATTGGTATTTAATTCTTTTCGGGCAGCCAGTATTGAAGCCACCACTTTCTTCGCATTCGTTTTAGACTCGGGCCACCACACTACAATTTCATCTCCTACATATTGATAAATGCGTCCATCATGTTCTAAAATTCCCGATGAAACATAAAAGATAAAGTCACGGATGAATTTGAAATATTCTTTATGCCCCAATTTTTCAGCAATAGGGGTAGAGTCTTTCAAATCAATAAACATAATAATTCTTCGCTCCTCCTTTGGCTGCAGGTATTTGCCCATCATAATGTTCAGAAAAACACCTCGGGAATATTTTTCATTTATTTCAATAGCTAAAAGTGTTACCACAAACAGAACTACCCACTCCGGCATTTTTTTTAGCAGCCACTTGGTATGAAACATATTATAGGCGAATTTATTCAATGCTTCGCCTAATGTTTCTTTCGAAATTAACCACTCATACGTTACATAGATAAAAAAGTTCATTGCAAATGCTGCCAACACCAATATGAGGGTTTTAATGAACAGGTTATACCAAAGCGATGAATTGCGCAAGTAGTTTCTGAGTACAGATACGAGGAAATAACCAATGATGAGGCTGATCAAAAAAACATTTAATTCCCGTAGTGCTACTTCTTTGTAAATATTTACATCGGGATCCAGGTATTTTAACGACAGCCCATCGGTAGCTCTGCGATACAAAAAATGTACGAAATCAAAAATTGTCCATGCAAAAGCAATGCTGAATACAACCTTTATTTCATGCTTTTTGCTGGGAGATATTTTTGAGATTATTGATTTGGAAAATTTCATTAGTTTTTAACTCTTTTCAAAGCAGGTTATATATTTCGAATGCGTTAGAGCCCCGGTCAGTCTCTCCTTGTTCTTTAGTTTCATCCGACGCCTTATTTCACATTATTTATAGAATGTATTAATACAGGTGGATATTTATTAGGGAAAAACTTCCGTCTGCTTTATTAAGATAAGAATCATGCCGGATTAATATGCAAAATTTACTTTAGTGCCAATTGTAAAGTTTGGCAGTTTTTCACCGTCAGAGAATCCCAGCGTTGCTGAAATGAGAAAAAGTTTATAAGGAAGAAAATAAAAGCCACCGCCAAATGCACCATGATAAGTTCTTGATTTTTCCTCTTTAATACCCACTCTTCCTATGTTATAAAAACCAATCAGTCCAATATCACCGGGTAGAATATAGGAGTTCAGCGAAAACAATTTAGCTTTCAAATCTACCCCTGCATAAAACATAGAGCGGCCGGCATACCGGTTTTTTCGGAAGCCATACAAGTTGTTTTCCAGTCCAAAACTCATCGCCTGGAAATATTCAAAGTTCTTATTGAAGATACGTCCACCTCCCATTTTTAATGCTAAAACAAGATTAGCAGGCTCTTTAAAGCTGGCATATAAAGCCATGTCGTAATGAAACTTCATGTATTTATAACTATTGCCAGTTATACCATCAGCCAGTAATAATTCGCTATTCCACAGCAAACCACGGGTAGGGAATAGTTCATTATTTCTGTTATCGAAGCGGAGAGCCAGTTTAGCACCTAAGTATGATTTTTTACTAAACACACGGGCCGAATCAAGCAAATCTGAATTATCCCGTTGGCCTAGTATATTATCTCTATTGTCTTTAAAACTACTTTGATAATGATTGAACCACGGCCCGGCCATCAGCTCTAATCTTTCGAAAAAACGTTTACGAACCAGTGCTTCAAATTCAAAAGTCTTATACCGGGTTTGATAGAAGGAGAATTTTTTGGAATCATCCACATCAGCATTATTACCAAGGCCAAAAAAGTTTCTTAATGCAGGATTCGAATAGTGGCCCTTCAACACCAGGTCAATATCACGGGTAACATGATTTAGTTCTCCAGCATACCTTAATTGGAAGGCATTTCTGTAAGGAGCATATAAAACAGAAAACCGATGATCAGATGCATAAGGAAGGTTTCTAAAACCATAGGTTCTTATAGAAATACCTCCTCTGATTATAAATCCATCATCAGCATTATAATTAAAATTTAGCTGTGGCAGTTTGGTTGTATTATAATTAAATCCCAATATGTTTTGGTCATTAACGGGATAGTCAGTAGAAAACCTGTTTTTAGCCTTGCGGTTGTTTGAAATTAAATTCCCTTCGGATTTAAGATCGTATAGCAAGCTTTCTACGCTTCCTTTTAAATCAAAAGTATCATTGCCTTTTCCCCCTATTATACGAATTTTAATTCTTGAGGTTGTATTGGAGTCTATCACAAATTTGTCATCATCATTTAAACCAAACAACCTGATTTCTTTGGTTTCAGAAGGGAAAAATACCCGGTCAAATATTATGAAGGTTGTATCTTTTTCCCTGGAACGTCCATATACCCTTACCTGCAAACCACTACCAAGATTATTTACTTTAAAATATTCTTTTTCGTTACTGCCTATAACGTTAACAGTTTTAGAAAGAAAGCGGTAGTACTTCATTCCTTCTTTAGCAATCAAATCACGACGACTGATCATTTTTTTAATAGTCTCTTCACCTCGGATAGCAAAAGCTTCCGGAGGCATTTGCTTAACTGAGTTCGTAATAACAGAATCAGTCAATTTTTGCTGTACGTCCGTAATTATTTTTTTCCAATCCTGGGCATCCAAATCTGTAAGATATATGCGGTCAAAATCTTTTGCCCGATAACCCAGCCACTCTACTTTGGGAATTTGATAGCGAAAGCCTTTTAAAAAAGGCATGGCCCGGCCACTTGCAACTTTTATAATAAAACCATCCGAATTGAAAAGTGCCTGCCCCCTGTTTTTGGGTATAGGATGATAAATTCTGCCTTTAATATCTTTTCCTTTTGTGGAATCTACGGTAGCCCATTTCCATTGGTCAAAATGACGGTCAAAATCGCCAATAACAATATCTAATAACCGGGCCCGTAAAACAAGTTGTGAGTCAGGCCGATGATCATTATCCTCCAGCATTTTATTAAGCAGCTTGGCAGTAGTTTTTGTTTCAGCCCCGTCTGCCGAAATATCCTGTGGCTCTAATATGCAGATATTTTCAGCAAAAAGCGGCTCATAAAATCCAAAAGCCGGGTCTTTTGGAACAAAGAACAATTCCGGATTGGGAGTAGCTAAATCTAAAGCTCTGGCAAGTCCGGGAATAGCAAAAGCAGCATAGGGATGAGTGGAAGAATTTAATTCATTAATTAAATTTTGTGCAACATTTCCCCGAAGATTTTCTGGGATAGCCCGGGTTGAATTTTTATTAATGCTTGATAAAACCCACTCTTTACCAGTTTTTTTGTTTCGTAGCCGTAGTGATTTTGTTTCTTTACCGCCAGCAAAACTTATTACTTCAAAACCACCTTTTTCTTTTTGCAAATTGAATACTTTCATATTTACCGGCGTAGACCATTCAGGCCGGTAGTTTTGTCCCATAAAAAATTTCTTGAGGCCTTTTACAAGAGGGTATTTGTTGCTTGCGGGAACCGTAATGGTATCCTTATATTTTGCAAAAGGATCTGCTATTTCTACTTTGATGGACGAGTCGATTGCCGCTTCAGGAATACTTGAAAAATTGAGTAATGATGCACCATATACTTTATGAAAGGAATCTATAACTGAGTAAAATGTTAGGGTAACATTTTTGTTTTTTGATATTTCCATCACCCCAAACCCTGCATCCTTAGAGTTAAAAAGACTGCTAGGGTGTTTTACCGTTCTATTTTGTTTGTAACCCCCGCTTCCGCTTACAATATAGTTATGACTGCTGTCAACAATATGCTGCAGGTTATGATCATGGCCGGAGATAAAAACCACATTCGGAATATCTTTCAGTACCTCAGAGATGTCGGACACCATATTTGCATACACCGGATGTTTTAAATCCTGTGGTGAACCAAATACACCTCTTGCCAGCGGATAAATAGAACCTATAACGGGCAATGGGATATATAAATTCTTTTTAAGATCGGTGAAGGGGAAAATATGTTGTTTCAAGGTATATGCATTTCCATGCGTACCATTCGTTTTAAAAGGATGGTGTGAGGCAAGAATTACTAATTTTTTTGAATTACGGGCAGCAATATCCCCAATTTGGGTAGCTAATTCCTCCTTTGTTTTATAAGGGCAATCCGATTCAATTCCAGGTTTGTCGTGGGGATGCAGCCACCACTGGCTATCAAAAATTATCATGGTAATATCATTACCAAGACTTACTTCTATTGGTCCGGGACAACCATCTTCCGGGAAATATTTTACATTGGGAATGCGCAAAAAATCCACATATAATTGTTGGCGGATGATGGCATCCAAACCTCCCCGCCCACCACTTTCCCAATCATGATTGCCGGGTATCATGTATACTTTTGCCGGGGTATTTCGGGCTATGGAAAGTTGCGAGTCGAGTATAGCTCTTGAAGTGGCATAATTAGCACTCTGATCATTGGGTAGACCTACTTTATAAAGATTATCTCCAAGGTATATAATAGTAGTTTTTTGGTCGAGCTTAATATTGTCTCTCACGGCATCTACTACCGGATGCTTACCTAAAGTAAGCTCCCCGGCATCACCAATCAAAATTATACGCTGTATGATAGTGTCTTCTTGTCCTTTCACTGAAAGGGATAATAGAAGGAAACAACCAATCAAAAAAACATTACTTTTTCTCATTACACCCTTTAAAAACGTATACAGTGGTTTTTTGTTTTAAATAATTACATTAGTTGTAATCCATGTGTTAAGTATTGAAAACTCCATGCCACAGAAAGTTTTCAAATTACTGAAAAGTTCTTCTATTATGTAGCGTATTTAGAAAAAAATACATTTGGCGATACTTAGTTTTATGTACTAAAAATATCGGCATAGCAGTGATATATTATTTATTTTTATGAGATTTTTCAAAAAATCGTATCTTTTCAACTCTCGTAAAACCTTAACTATCTCAACTAAGAGAACAAAAACTGCAACCATGAAATTTAAACTGCTTGGCTTATTAATTATGAGCTCATTCTTTTCCATGCCGCAAGTACAGGCACAATCCCGGGACTCTGTGGCTGCTCCCGGCTCTAAATTTAGTACCAGCGGTGGCCGGTATTTTTGGATGGGAAAAAACTACCGGGCCGAATGGAATACACCTGTTAAAGCTCAGGTTATCAACCTATCCACCGAAAAAGGTGGCCTAACCCCTGTAAAACGTGGTGGCGGCAAACAAACAAAATCATTACGATTGGAAGGAGCCGATGGCAGAGATTACATTCTGCGATCTATTCAGAAGTTTATTACCGATAAAACATTGCCGGGCGACCTGCAAAGTGAAGCTGCTGCTGATCTGGTTTCGGATGGGGTTTCTGCTTCATATCCGTATGCTTCCCTCTCTGTGCAAGTGTTAGCAGAGGCTGCCGGAGTTCCTTATAGTAAAGTAAAACTGGTTTATGTACCCGATGATCCCAGGTTAGGAGAACATAAGGCTGATTTTGCTAATACATTAGAAACACTGGAAGAAATAGTACACGAGAGTGTTAAAAAACCTTTCGATACAGAAGAAGTAGTGGAAAAACTGGAGGATGATAATGATAATACCGTAGACCAAATGGGCCTGTTATGAGCAAGGATACTTGATATGTTTGTACTGGACCTTGACCGGCATGAAGGCCAATGGACTTGGGGT
>CAZXMP010000083.1:0-17527 GCA_964641575.1 uncultured Chitinophaga sp.
TATTTAATGCCATATTTTTTTACAGCTATTAATCCTGCAAAATTATACCACTTAAAAAACACTTCGCAATGATTAAAACCTTTATCCCGTAGCAATGTAATGTTCTCGGTAAGTTTATAGGGAACGAGTACATTCTCCAACGCTTCTCTTTTTTGAGAAATCTCCATTTCACTGTAATTATTACGGCGTTTATAGTTGTAATAGTATTTAATAAAGTCCCGGTTGAAATTGCTTTCTTCCGCTAAAATTTTTTCTACCAGTATCAACACTCCGCCGGGATTAAGACCATCATAAATATTTTTTAATACCTGCTCTCTGTAAACGGGGCGTACAAATTGAAGCGTTAAGCACAACACTACTACAGAAGCGTTTTTAATTTCAATGCCTTGCCCGAGGTCAGCGCAACGTAGTTCGTAGGGACGGGAGAAACCCAACTCCAATAATTTTGATTTGCATTTATCCAGCATTTCCTGCGAATCATCTACACCTACAAAGCGGATATTTTGATTCACCATGGTATCCATTCCAATCAACGTAGTTCCGGTAGAGCAACCCAGGTCATATACATCAGAGCCCTCTTTGGCATGGTCGGCAGCGAGTTCGGCCATCATCCGTTGTATTTCTCCATAGTAAGGAACGGAACGGTTCACCATATCATCAAAAACCTTTGCTACACTAGCACCAAATTTAAAATCGCTGGCTTTTTCAATTTCCTCTCTGAAAACTTCATCTTTGCCCATAGTAGATATATATAAATAGATTCAAAGTTACATTTTTACTATTGCATGAACGAATAAGGGATAATGAGTGTTATATAGTTTATGTGTTATTAATATTTAAATATGAAAAAAATATATCATCTCGGAAACTGTACCACTTGCCAGGCCATTATAAAAGAAACAGCTATTGATAAAAAAGGTTTTGTTATGCAGAACATAAAGACGGAGAAAATTACACCAGCCCAATTGGAGGAAATGAAAAAAATGGCAGGTACTTACGAAGCCTTATTCAGCCGCCGGGCTATGAAATACAAAGAACTTGGGTTAAAGGACAAAAAACTTACCGAAAAAGACTACCGGGATTTTATACTGGAGGAATACACTTTCTTAAAAAGACCAGTAGTACTCATCAACGATGCTATTTTCATTGGCAGTGAAAAGAAGACCGTGGCCGCATTAAAAACACATTTGAAATAGATTAGAATTGTTTATAGGTGAAAAACAAACGTATTGCTTGATTAATTTCGAATATAGAAAGCAGTAACTGATAAGTTTTTCCGAATTAAATGATAAAAATTTATCATCTGGCATGTTTTTAGAAAAGGAATATTAACAAAGCTCCAATAGTAACCAACATTGTTATTTTTAACTTTGCCACTCATTAAAATACGGTAGTGGTAGTAAAACTATTATCATCTTTTCATATAAAATCAATCCACATGAAGCTGAGCCAACTTGTATTAATCGCATCTTCTTCTGTACTATTATTCTCCTGTGTAAGCAGTAAAAAATTTAAAACGGCACAAGCGGATTATGTTACATTGGAAACAAAGTATAAAACATTAGAAGGCGATATGTCTGATTGCAGCACCGAAAAAGCAACGCTGGCCCGTGAAAAAGCAGATCTGGAAAGAGAAATGGCTTTAATGAATACCCGTGTAAAAGACCTGAATGGACAGATCGATTTTTTAAAAGCCAATAATAATCAGGCTTTAAAGCAACTACAGGATCTGTCAGTTATTTCAAATACACAAGCAGAGAGCATAAGAAAATCAATGGAGAATATTGGCGCCAAAGATTCTTATATCCAAACCTTGCAACAACAAATGGCGCATAAAGATTCCCTGAACATGGCACTGGTAATGAATTTAAAAGGAGCGATTGGCAATTTGGATGATGAGGATATTAATATCAAGGTAGATAAAGGAGTAGTGTATATAGATATTTCTGATAAACTACTGTTCACTACCGGCAAGTATGAAGTAACTAACCAGGCGAAAACTGTGTTGGGTAAAGTAGCAGCCGTTTTAAAAAATCAACCTGATATTGAATTTATGGTAGAGGGGCATACCGATAATGTACCGTTGAAAGGAAGTGGCGCAATGCTGGATAACTGGGACCTGAGTGTAAAACGAGCAACAGCTGTAGTAAGAATTTTGCAAAATCAATATGGGCTGGATCCAACCAAGATGGCCGCAGCAGGTCGTGGTGAATACAAACCGATTGCAGACAACAGCACAAAAGATGGAAAAGCATCTAACCGGAGAACAAGAATTGTGATACTACCACAATTAGATCAATTCTTCCAATTGCTGGAAACAAAAACTAATTAATAAACATCTCTCGCAAAGACGCTAAGCCGCAAAGTTGAAAACTACAATGTATTTCCTGCGCCTTTGCGTCTTTGCGAGAAAATAATCACAGCGAATTTAATTTTCTCTTTAAGAAATTTGTTGCAGTCTTGCTTCTTCCAAATCTAATTCCCACTCTCTTTCCCGTATCAATTCTTCACTATATTCTGCTTTATGCCGTAAGTAAGTTAATTCTCTCCGGCGAATATGAATTAACTCCAGTAGCATTTGCCTGTACTGCGGTAAAAAAGAGGCCGATTCCTGTTCTTCATCCCCTTCCAGTTTTCGTTTGGTGATCTCGATCATTCGTTCATAACGATCTCTTACCCGTTTATAGGTATCATTGTTTTGTGTTTCTTCCGGATAGTTGGTGTCTAAATAGGAAAGAACAGATTCTGCTAATCGTATACGTAAAGTAAGCGTCTTTAATTGTTCGTCTTCTTTATTACCTTCTTCAATATTCAATATTCTTATCAATGGTTTTAGACTAAGCCCCTGCAATACCAGTGTAATAAGTATAACGACAAAAGTGATAAATAAAATAAGGTTACGATGTGGAAATGCCTGCCCGGCTAATGTAAGTGGTATAGCTAATGCAGAGGCTAATGATACTACACCCCGCATACCACTCCAGGCAATCAAAAATACTTGCTTCCAACCCGGCTTGGGTTCTGTAGTACGTATACTCCTAAACAACCATCGGGGAATATAAGCTCCCGGAAAAACCCAGATGATACGAACTAAAATGGTAACGATACTGATTATTACACCATAGCCAATGGCCTCCCATACAGAATAATTTCCCAGTCCTTTTACAATACCCGGTAGTTGCAAACCAATCAGTATAAATACAAATCCATTCAATAAAAAGATTAGCGTATCCCAAAGACCTGCAATTTGTATGCGGGATTCAGAATTAAAAATTTCATGTGAACGATAGGTAAGAAACAATCCGCCGCTTACAACAGCCAGCACACCAGAGTAATGAAAATGTTCTGCTCCTACATACATGGCGTAGGGTGTTATTAATGTAAGTCCCGCATCAATACTGGCAGTAGTAGGAAAGAAACGGTGAATGATATAAACGATGTATGCAATGGTCACTCCAATTACAATACCCATTCCGGCTACCAGGGTAAATTGCCGGGTGGCATCCCACATACCAAATTGCCCGGTTATAATGGCGGCCAATGCAAAACGAAATACAATCAAACTTGATGCATCATTCACCAGGCTCTCTCCTTCTAAAATTGTAACTACTCTTTTCGGCACTTTTAATCCTTGTAAGACAGAGGTAGCTGCAACAGCATCGGGCGGAGAAATAATACCGCCCAGTAAAAACCCAAATGCCAAAGAAAAATCTGGAATGATAGCATGGGACACTACAGCAACAGCCGCTGAGGTAAATATCACTAGACCAAAAGCAAGTAAACTGATTGGCCGGCGTAATTTCCAAAAATCTTTCCACGAGGTATTCCATGCTGCTGCATATAATATAGGCGGAAGAAAAATCAGGAAGACCAGATCAGGTTCTAATGAAATAACCGGCATGCCCGGTATCAGGCTTATTACCAATCCACTGATAACCAATAAAATCGGGTACGACATTTTGAGTTTCTCACTCAACATGGTCAGCATCGCAATGCCGAACAATAATGATATTACTACTAAGAGTTGCTCATGCATAATAAAATTCTAAAGTAAACTTTTTATAGAAATCATCGATAAAATGAATGACTGATGTAAAAATCCGACACGGATTAACCAAAATCAACCCACTCATGCAGCTAATGCCACCCATAATATAGTTTAGCTCGCAAACCATCGATTTTTAAACAACTTTTGAGCAAATGAATAGCATGACAAGAATATTTTTGGTTTTGTCCATACTTACAGGCCTGGTAGCAAATGCACAACAGGGAAAAATAAGGATAACTGTGGTAAACGATCAACAAGCAGCAGTAGAAAATGCAACCGTTGAACTACTTCGGAATAAAGATTCTTCAATCGTAAAATTATCGCTTAGTGATAAAACAGGGGTAGCAGAATTTGAGAATATTAAATTTGGAGAATATCTTTTGCGAATAACCGTAGTAAACTATGCTACTCAATTTTCATCTTCATTTTCATTGAGTGCCGAACAGGCGGATGTGACCGTTCCTAAAATTGTGTTGCAGCAAAAAGCAACTCAATTGGGTGGTGTAACTGTTACCGCTAAAAAACCATTCATTCAAAAACTGAGCGATAGAATTGTAGTGAATGTAGAAAATAGTATTGTAAGTGCAGGTAGTTCTGCAATGGATGTGCTGGAAAGATCGCCGGGAGTGAATGTAGACCAGAATGATAATATCAGCCTTCGTGGCCGTAGCGGTGTTATCATTATGATCGATGGAAAGCCAACGGCTATGTCTGGCGCAGACCTCGCTAATTATTTAAAGGGCCTTCCGTCTGCTGCTATTGAACGAATTGACCTTATTACTAACCCCTCATCTAAATATGATGCAGCAGGCAATTCTGGTATCATCGATATACGAATGAAGAAAGATCAACGATTTGGCTCCAACGGAACATTTACTGCGGGCTACGGCCAAGGTGTATATCCAAAAGTAAATGCAGGAACAACCTTTAATTACCGAAATAAGAAAGTAAATATTTTCGGTAACTACAATTATGCTTATCGAATTGGACTTAATCATCTTATTCTTGATCGTAATTTTTATACTGACCAGGGAGTTTTTAACGGGCAAGATTTAAAAGATAATTATACCAAACCAAAATTCGGTGCACATACAACCAGGCTGGGTGCTGATTTTTTTCCTTCTAAGAATACTATTATTGGCTTTGTTGTTAATGGGAACTTCAATCATTTTCAACGAACCAATGATAATAACTCCATTGTGATCGATGACCAGAAACAAAGGGCCAGCACTTTTGCTACGCAGGCAAGCAATAATGACCATGCAAGAAATTTTGTTTCGAACATCAACTTCAAACATACTTTCGATAGTACGGGCAAAGAAATTACTGCGGATGTGGATTATGGAATTTATAATTCTAATTCTCTGTCAACTATTGCTACACAGTATTACAAATTAGATGGTACAGCATTACTGCCTGACTATATTTTAGATGGAGACCAAACAGGAAAGCTGGATTTATTTACTGTAAAATCCGACTTCACCAATCCATTAAAAAAAGGTGCGAAGCTGGAAGCTGGATTTAAACTGAGTTTTGTTTCGGCCGACAACGACGCCAGGTTTTGGGATGTAAGTAATGGAACACCCATCAACGATGTAAACAAAACCAATCGTTTCAATTATAAAGAGAATAACAATGCGGCATACATCAATTTCAGCAAAGACTTTAAAAAGTTTGATCTGCAAGTTGGATTACGGGGAGAACAAACGAATATTGATACCAGGCAGGTAAACGGAAACATACAATGGGATTCCAGCTATTTCCAATTATTCCCCAGTGCATTTTTTAATTATAAACTCACCGAAGAAAAAACATGGGGTGTATCGGTAAGCCGTCGTATTGGTCGACCCGGTTATTCGCAACTCAATCCATTCTTATTTTTAATTGATGTTACTACTTATTCAACCGGGCAACCAGGATTGTTACCACAGCTTACCTGGTCGTATGAATTTAGTTATACCGTAAAAAGTTTAAGTTTTACATTGGGATACAGTCGCACAAAAAACAATCAGAACATTGCCATCGCCAGGTTTAAAGATGTATTTCCCAATATACTATCGGATGATAATGTAACAGTACAAATTCCATTGAATCTTGCCTCCTCCGATTATTTTGGTTTGACCATTGCTGCACCCATCCGCATCAACAAGTGGTGGAACATGATCAATAATGGAAATATTTATTACGAAAAATTCAATGGTTCATTAGGGTCAACACAACTGAATGCCGGAAGACCCGCTGCGTATATACAAACCAACAATACATTTACTTTTAAAAAAGGGTGGACAGCAGAATTAAATGCAAGTGTAAATACAGGCGGGCAGTATGGTTTTATGGTGGCCGACCCGCAATGGGCACTTTCAACGGGGGTGCAAAAGCAGGTGTTGAAAGGGAAAGGAACTGTTCGGTTAAATATCACTGATATTTTCTGGACCAACCTGCCGAAAGCAGTTATTACCTATGATAATTATATAGAAAAATGGCATGCCTACCGGGAGACAAGAGTAGCTAATCTGACATTTACGTATCGTTTTGGAAGCAATAAAGTACAACAGGCTCGCAGAAGAACTACCGGCTCTGAAGAAGAAAGACAAAGAGCACAATAATAGAAGTGTTATAAAAAAGCTGGTCAATCCGGCCAGCTTTTTATTATTATTTCATTTAAGTTTTATGGTCTATCGTCTTTTATAACTGTAGTACGGGTAACTTCTTTTGTGCTGTTACCACCACGTAATAAGGCCACTAGTATAATCAGTAACACTGCGGCACCTACTACCCATACTCACGGTTCAGTATACCATTCGCTGGTTGTAGTAGTAGTGGTGGTTTTAGTTATAGTCGTACCTGTGCTATCTTGTGCCCAAATGCCAAACTGAGTTAAACTAAGAATAAAAGCAAAAAAAATCTTATAAAATTTTTCTATGGTTACTTTTTTCATGATTGTGGTTTTAGAATAAGTAAGTGGTTGTCATTTCTGGTACTAACATAATCAGGCCAGATATTCTCCGTATTAAAATCACGGGGCTAAAGGTTGAAATGGGAAATAGTCTCTACAACTTATTGTGCAAAGACTCAAGAATGATGAGGTGGGGCTGTATATTTTTCAATGTATTCTTTTGTAAAAACTGTTTCAGGTGCTTATAGAAATGGCTATGGTCGTAATAACCGTACTGAGAGTATTTGAAATCGCCGGGAGAGTTGATAATATGCACCACGGCTTTTCTTATTCGCATAATTTGTAATGCCTGTTTCCCCCCTATGCCGGTGCAGCTTTCAAAATAACGCTGCAATGTGCGGGAAGAAATTTTATTCTTCGCCGCTTCTTTTTCTAGCGATAGTGAAAATTTATTTTGCTGAAAAGCATGGTCCAATAATTTACTTACAATATGAACAGCTTGCAATGAGCCCTCATACTTATCTAATATGCTGATAAAGGAGTTGGATAGAATAGTAACCCGTTCTCCAAACGATTTAGCTTTCTTAGCCCGTTTAATAATTTGCGGACTTAATAAATAACTTAACGGGAAAATGTATCTTTTGTATTCGGAGAAATTTATTTTTTTTTCTAATATAACTGGCGATACCCGAAACTTAATACCAAACAAATGATTGCCTGGCTTGTGAAAACATTCAATGGCATTATACCGTGGTAAAAAGCCATCCGTTTTCATAGCAAATTTTTTATCATCTACCTGCATTACAAATGGAGTACCCAGGTTGATAATATAGGTGTAACCTATATTAGGAAACTGTGCATCTGAAAAACCTTTGGGATGCTGCTTCCAGAGCGGATCAAATTTTGTTTCCCAGAAAAAATCTATAAAATGACTTAATGCAGCAGGCGGCGGCACCCGGTGGTAGTTGTTTTCAAAATGATCGTTATGTAAAAATTCGATGTGCTGCATGCAAGTTGTTTGTGGAATAAAGGTAATGCGGCTTATTCTGTCTTAACGGGGAAAAGACATAATGATGATGAGTGAGACTTTGCAAATGCTCAATAGAATTCCTGCAGTTGAAGAGTGCGACGCAACATAACATACGATGCTAGTAGTAATTAGCTGGCTAAAAATTTACCTCACTTCCTCAAACACACCCGTCTGTTTATTCTTCCGCACATTATCCCAATTAAAGTACCGGCCATTCATAGCTACATATACACCTGCGGGTAATGTTTGTGCAAAAGCCAGGGCACTGCCCAGATTAAATAAACCATCGGAGCTTCCAAACTTAATAGGTATCATAGCACCAGTTAGCACCACAGTTTTATTCTTAACTTTTTCAGCCAGCACTTTTGCAGTTTCGGCCATTGTATCAGTACCATGAGTAATGACGATTTGATTTTCATCGGCATTGTTACATTGATACACGATCAGTTCCCGGTCCTCATCCGTCATTTCCAAACTATCAACCATCATCAATGTTCTTATTTCAACAGCCGCTTTATTGCGACCCATTTCTAACAGGTCTGACATATGGGTGTCTTTAAAATACAATTGCCCGTTCAGTTCATTATATTCCTTATCAAAAGTACCGCCGGTAATAAATATGCGGATAGCCATATTGGTTCTAAGTTTTAAAGGATGAAGGTAAACATTCAATTATTGGTAACAGGCTTGATGAAATTGACTGGATTTAATAAAAATCAACTGTGGATAGAAAAAATAAAAAAAGATGGGAGGAAAAGTGGTGGATATTAATAAATTGTTATTTTAGCTAGCCTTTATACAAAAAAAGGCCCTTCCGTAGAAACGGACTGACCTCTAACGATTGCTTGCCATATGAAATTCTTAAAGAGTAGTTCTTGATTGCTGAACTCTTGTTGCCAATTATCAGCTTTTGAAGATTATTGGCTTTAACTTTGACCTCTGACGCTTGCCTTCAACGATTGTTTGCCGTATGATTTAATCTTCTGAAACAAAAGTAGGTAGCAGCACCTTGTCCTTCAAATCAAATACGGCATCATTTCAGCATGCCTAAGTGGATGGGTAAAGTGCCAAACCCTTACTGGCAGTGACTTTCAGCAAAAAATCTTTATGATGCCCAACCGTCCGACAGACATATTATTTCAACTTATTAAATCGCTGGAAAAGGCCGAAAAACGGCATTTTAAGCTTTACATAAAGCGTAGTTCGGGCAAAGAAGAACTCAAAATTGTACGCCTTTTTGATGCACTCGACAAATTGAAGGACTATGATGAGAAACTACTGCTGAAAAAACTAACGGGTGTTACTAAACCGCAGTTAGCAAATCTCAAAACACATTTATATAAACAGATTTTAGCCAGTCTTCGCTTACTAAAAAGTGCTGATAGTCTCGACTTACAATTGAACGAGCAGTTCGATTATGCACATATACTTTATAAGAAAGGCTTGTTCCATCAAAGCCTTCGCATTTTAGAAAGAACAAAAGAGATCGCCAAAGCAAACCAGAAATTTAATTTTTTACCACAAGCTATTGCTTTAGAAAAAAGAATTGAGAACCTGCACATCACCAGAAGTATGCAGGACAGAGCCGAAATACTTTCTGCAGAAGCCAATGAAGTAAGTCGTCATATTGATATGGTAGCACGGCTTTCCAATCTTGCATTAAAATTATATAGCTGGTATGTAGAGCATGGACATGCAAGAAATGAAGACGATGAAAAAGATGTGCGCCAGTTTATGAAAGATAATTTGACCAAAGAAGTGATGGAGCAAACTGGTTTTTACGAAAGATTATACTTGTACCAGAGTTATACCTGGTACGCTTTTATACGACAGGATTTTTTACAATACTATCGCTATACTAAAAAATGGGTCGATCTGTTTACGGAGCAACCATTGATGGTAAGGGTAGAAACCGGTCACTATATTAAAGGCATACATAATTTACTGAATGCACATTTTGATTTGCGAAACTACCGGGAGTTTGAAAAAACATTGAAGAAGTTTGAAAAAGTAGCACAGTTGGCCCGGGTAAAGGATCATGATAACTTTCGCACCCTTACATTTATTTATATCAGCACAGCCCGCATCAACCAGCATTTTATGTTGGGTACTTTTAAGCAAGGGCTTTCGCTTATTCCAGGCATAGAAGAGAAACTGGAAGAGTTTTATCTTTTTATTGATAGTCACCGCATACTGGTATTGAATTATAAATTCGCTATGCTTTCATTTGGCAGCGGCGATTATAACCGCAGTATCGATTATCTGCAAAAGATCATTAACGATAAAACCAATCTGCGTTACGACTTACAATGCTATGCAAGAGTGCTGCATCTGATGGCACATTACGAATTAGGAAATGATATGCTAATGGAATCACTCAGTAAATCCGTGTATCGCTTTATGGCAAAAATGAAAAACCTGACAACCGTAGAAGAAGCTATGTTCAAATTTTTGCGGAACTCCATACCATTATCACCACGACAATTGAAACCAGAGTTTGAGAAATTACTACATACAATCAAACATTTAGAAAAAAGCCGTTTTGAAACCCGAGCCTTTGCTTACCTCGACATAATCTCCTGGGTAGAAAGTAAAGTTTATAACAAGCCAATGGGAACGGTGATACATGAGAAGTATTTGTTGAGTAAGCGGAAGAAATAATTAGCCCAACTAATTACTACTAGCATCGTCTGTTGCCCGTCCGAATGGCAAGGCCGGGCGGACGTCGCACACTTCAGGGTTCGGTAATTCTACTGAGCATCGTTTAAGTTTTCCTACTACTTCATTGAGACATTTGATGCTACCGTCATTTTAAATTCTTAATTTGTCAGCATGAAAAAGCTTCTATTTTTCTTACTGATTGTAAGCCTCAACAGCTCCGCCCAAATCTCTCCCACCAACATCAGCATTGCCCGTGATAGTTTCGGCATCCCCCATGTATTTGCAAAAACGGATGCCGAAGTTGCTTATGGAATTGCGTGGGCACATGCCGAAGATGATTTTGAAACCTTGCAATTAGTGGTACTTAGTGGCAAAGCAAAATTGGGAACAGGTCTGGGTAAAAAAGGGGCCGAAGGAGATTATGTGATTAACCTGCTACGTATTAGAAAAACAGTAGAAGAACAATGGAATACATTAAGTCCCGATTTTGTGGAACTAATAAAAGGATATGTGGCCGGATTGAACGCTTATGCAAAAGCTCACCCGAAAGAAGTGAAGTACAAACATGCTTTTCCATTTACGGAGAAAGATTACCTGACTGCTGTTGTTTTTTCCATCAGTCTTTTTTGTGGTGTAGATGCTGCATTGCCGCAAATACTTGGTGGAAATGTAGCAACCATTCCCGGTTTTAACACAGCAGGCTCCAATGCATTTGCCATGAACTCTAGTAAAACTACTACGGGAGAAAGTTTTTTAGCCATCAATGCACATCAACCTAACACCGGGCCTGTTGCATTTTATGAAGCACACTTACAAAGCGAAGAAGGATGGAATATGCTCGGCGGTTTATTTCCCGGCGGCTGTTTGATCTTTCATGGTACCAATGAGAATATAGGTTGGGCGCATACCGTAAACTACCAGGATAAAATTGACATCTTTCAATTAGAAATAAACCCATCGAATAAAAATCAATACAGGTTTGATGGCGAATGGATAAACCTGGAAGAAGATAAGGCCAAACTAAAAGTAAAAGGTATTCCCATTACCATTGGCAAAAAAATATGGTGGAGTAAGTATGGTCCTACTGTAAAAACAGATAAAGGAACTTTTGCATTGCGGGTACCCGCCATAATGGATATAAAAGCATTGGAACAATGGTATCGGATGAATAAAGCAAAAAATTTTACAGAATTTTATAAAGCTCTTAGCATGACGAGCCTTCCCATGTTCAACATTATGTATGCTGATAGATATGATACAATCTTCTATGTAAGCAATGGAAAAATGCCCAAAAGAAATCCAGATCCAATATATAACTGGAAAAACACCCTGCCCGGAAATACAACAGCAACTTTATGGACCGAGTTCAAACCTATTACTGAATTACCGCAATATATAAATCCATCATCGGGTTATTTATTCAACACCAACCATTCTCCTTTTTTAGCTACCGATGCAACAAATAATTTAGATGGAAAGAAGTTTGATAAGAATGATGGCTATGAAACATATCACAATAACCGCAGCCAACGGGTAACCGAATTAATTAATAGCGACAAAGTTGATTACGCTACTTTCAAACGAATAAAATTTGATCAGCAATTACCGAAGCAATTGAAATATACCTATGGTATTGATAGTATGTTTAATTTAAATGTGAACGATCATCCGGCTATAAATGAAGTGATCAGCAATTTTCAAAGCTGGGATAAAAAATCAATAGCAACCAGCAAGGGTGCTGCTGTTTTCCTGCTTACGTATTATTATCTCGCTGATAAATTAAAAGGCATTGGTGCCAGACAAATTACCAAAGCAGAAGCTATCGAAACCTTTCAATATGTGAATGATTATATGATCAGGCATTTCGGAAAAACCGATTTAGCACTAGGCGATATACAAAAATTAGTCAGGGGCGTTCATGAAAGTCCAGCTTGGGGTTTTCCGGATGTACTGACTCCATCTTTCTCCGAACCCTATAAAAACGGAATGTGGAAAGTAACCGGAGGAGATGCTTATATCTGTTTTGTTCGTTATCCAAAAAACGGAGGATTACCACAAATAGAATCTGTAAATACATTCGGAGCTTCCATGCACCCGGATTCTCCGCACTTTAAAGACCAGATGGAAATGTTTCAACAACAACAAACAAAGAAAATGACGCTGGATAAACAAGAAGTATTGAAAACAGCAAAGAAGATCTATCATCCCGGTAGCTAAACTCCGTGTTACAGGGTATTAATAATTATGAATCGATTTGATAATTTCAAGCATAAACAAACAACATGAAACGCATAGCTCTACTATTTACTTTTTTTCTTGTTCTTTCAGCTAGTTTATTGGCACAAGGCAAAAGCAATCTTACTATCAGCACAACAGGAAATAGTAATCTGAAAATTATTTATGCTGGTAAAAAATACAGCTTGCAAGATAGAAGCCAGACCTTTCAAAATCAAAATCCAGGTACTTACACTTTGATTATTTATCAATGGCAAAACAAGCCAACCGGTGGTGAGTATGTGAAAGTGTATGATGGAAATGTAAGATTAGCCAATCAAAAGCATCTTGAAATGACCGTAATGCGTTTTGGAAAAACAGCCTGGGACGAAAGTGATATTGCCGATGATGATTGGAATGAAAATTATACGAATCCACGGCCAAACAACAACCAATACGGCTATAACAATAATGGAAATAATCAGCAAGCCGCCAATGCTACTCAGTATGCAGAGGTAAAAAAAGCACTGGGTAATGAATACAACGAAGAAGAAAAGTTGAATCTGGCGAAAGTTGTATTTAAGAATAAATGGTTTTCTTCGGCACAGATAAGAGAACTGGCCCAAACCTTTTACAACGAAGAGAGAAAGCTTCGGTTTTTAAAAATGGCCTATGAATTTTGCTGGGATAAAGGCAATTATTTTACCCTGGCGGATCTTTTCTATAACTCAGGGTATAAGAAGGATTTTATTAATTATCTCGGTACTCAATAATATTTCCGTAAAGTTGAAATAGTAAAATTTTTATTTTCTGCCCCCTTCGTACCTTGCGGTTATGATTGATTATTTGCAGGGGTTAAACGACCGTCAGCGGGAAGCAGTTTTACATAAAGATGGCCCGATAATGATCGTGGCAGGAGCTGGAAGCGGAAAAACAAAAGTCCTTACTACAAGAGTAATTCATTTAATGTCGGCGCACAAAGTTGATGCGTTCAACATATTGGCATTGACCTTTACCAACAAAGCCGCCAAAGAGATGAAGGAAAGGGTGGAGAATATCTTAGGCAATGGCGAAGCCCGCAATTTATACATCGGCACTTTTCACTCCGTATTTGCAAGAATACTCCGATTTGAAGCAGACAGGATTGGCTATCCTAAAAGTTTTACCATTTATGATACAGACGATGCAAAAAGTGTAGTGAAAACCGTCATCAATGAAATGGATCTGGACGACAAGCATTACAAACCCAATATTGTTTACAATAGAATTTCAGCTGCTAAAAATGCATTAGTGGGTCCGGCAGAATATAAAAATGATTATGGCTTGCAGCAGGAAGATATGCGGAGCAACCGTCCTGCCATTGGTCAAATATATGAGGCGTATGCAAAACGTTGTTTCAAAAACGGGGCAATGGATTTCGATGATCTGTTACTGAAATTCTATGAATTGCTGAAAAATGTTCCTGAAGCATTGTCAAAATACCAACATAAATTCAAATACATTCTAATTGATGAGTACCAGGATACCAACCCATCGCAATATGAAATAATAAAATTACTTGGGGCTATGCATGAAAATGTATGTGTAGTAGGAGATGATGCGCAGAGTATTTATAGTTTCCGTGGCGCTACAATCGAAAACATTTTACAGTTTCAGCGGGATTATGATGAGGTAAAAGTGGTAAAGCTGGAACAGAATTATCGCAGTACAAAAAACATTATCAATGTTGCCAACGAAATAATTAAGAATAACAAAGGCCAGATCGAAAAAGTATTGTTTACCGACAATAGCGAAGGAGAAAAGATAAAGTTGGTGCGAACGATGACGGATAATGATGAAGGAAAATTTGTTGCCGATAGTATTCAGGAACAAAAACTCCGCAATCATTACAGCAATAAGGATTTTGCAATTCTGTATCGCACCAATGCACAAAGCCGTGCTTTTGAAGAAGCGCTGCGCAGAATGGGACTTGCCTATACTATTTACGGAGGTCAAAGTTTTTATCAGCGAAAAGAAATAAAAGATATTGTTGCTTATCTCCGCATCATTGTAAATCCGCAAGATGAGGAAGCATTAAAACGAATTATCAATTACCCGGCAAGAGGAATTGGAAAAACTACCATTGATAAATTGGTATTATCCGCCAATGAAAATAATATCAGCATGTGGCAAGTGCTGGAAAAAGCAAATGAATTTGCCCGCCCGGATGACCCGGTCGGACGGGGTTTCCGTGCCGGAACTTTTACGGCGTTGCAAGATTTTGTAACGATGATAAAAAGTTTTGCCAGTATGCTTGCTAAACAAAATGCATACGAAGTGGCGGTGCATGTAGGTAAGCAAACGAATTTGGTAAAGGAATTATTCAACGATAAAAGCACCGAAGGGGTAGCCCGTTATGAGAATATTCAGGAATTGCTTAACTCTATAAAAGAATGGACGGAAAGCCCCGACAATGAAGATGGCGAATTGGTAGATAAAAGTCTTGCCTCTTATTTGCAACAAATTACTTTGCTAACCGATGCTGATGATAAAGACCCTGATGCCGATACCATAAAATTAATGACGATACATGCGGCAAAAGGATTGGAGTTTAGCTGTGTATTTGCAGCAGGATTAGAAGAAATGCTTTTTCCCAATGCAATGGCTATTAATACCAGGGAAGAGTTGGAAGAAGAACGACGTTTATTTTATGTAGTAATAACAAGGGCCAAGCAACGTCTCTGGATTACTTATGCCAATACCCGGTATCGCTTTGGTCAGTTAGTTCAAAATGAACCCAGTCGTTTTATTGAAGAAGTTCCCGAACAATTTATGGATAGAAGTTTTGCAGGTGGCGGCGCAAGGAACCAGATCGGTGGCAGCAACTGGGGCAAACAATCTGCATTTGACAGAATGCGGTCAAAGAATGTAGATGATGGAGAATCGGGAACAGTAACTAAACAATCCGGTACTTATTATAATTCGGGTCCGGCCGCAGCTAAATCAGCCCCTTCTTATTTGCCACCGAAAGGAGTGCCGGCAAAAGTAAAAGAGCATGTGCCTTCTGCTGACTTTATTGCCAGTGATACTTCCGGATTAAAAGAAGGCCAAAAAGTAGAGCACCAGAAATTTGGTTTTGGCGAAGTTCTAAAAATGGAAGGGGCTGCACATAATCCTATAGCCACCGTAAAGTTTGAGCATAATGGCGAGAAGAAGATTATGCTGAACTATGCAAAGCTGCGAATATTGGAGTAATTGCTTTTCTTGCAACAGAATCCAAGCATAATTATATTTTATTTGATAAGGACAGTCCCGAACTTTTCTTACCTTATGGTATATTTTTAAGCATTACCACCACCATCTGCTTTGATTAGTCTTTTTCAACCACCATCTTTTCAAAGGCAATTAATAGTATTTGCAATAGTATTAATTAGCCTTACAACCTATGGACAACCGTCTGTAGAGGAAAAATTCAGGCAACAAATAGCTACCGCAAAATCTGATTCCGAAAGAATTATTAGTCTCGGACGATTTTCAAAGTATCAGTATGCTATTAAGAACTTCGCAGCGGGAGATAGTCTGATCGAAAAGCAGATCATGCTGGCCGAATCAACCCTAAAACAGAACCTTGTGTTGATGGTGTATTTTGGTAATGCTGGTTATTTATCTACCGGTACGGCTACAAAAGAAAGAGCAAAAAATACAGAGGAATATATAAGAAGAGCCCTGGAGTATGCAAAAGCCAGCGATTTTGCCGATTACACTGCCCTGGCATATTCAAATCTTGCGACATTAAATAATTCCAACGGCTTATTCAATGAAGCATTCAAAAATGCAAACCTGGCGTTTACCACTGCATTAAATACCAATAATGATTCTGCAAAAGTGGTCACAGCTATTCAATTAGGAAATATTTACCAGCAACGTTCAGATGTTTTAATGGCTTTTAAGACCTTCATGAATGCGCAAAATATTGCCATTTTGGGTGGAGGTGAAACATTGTTACCCTTGGTATATCATGCTATAGCGGGGCTTTATAAGAAATTAGGAAAAGAAGAAACAGCGAAGCGATACATTCATCAGAGCCTGGCTATTAATAAAAAGAATGCTAATATAGAAGGGCAGGTTAATGATAATATTTTCCTGGCTAAGCTGAATAATTATCTCGCTGGAAAAGAATATTTACAACAAGCGGTATTATTAGCAGATTCAGTACAAAATGTACCATTGAAAATTGAAGGAGAACGAATCCTGTTTTATCACATGCTTTTTCAGGAAAAACCCTCTTTCATGCTTGCATACCTGGAGAAAAATCATGAATTAAGAAATGTTTTCATTAATTCCGGCCCGGGTTATATAAACTGGATATTGGCAGAAATAAATCTTTATGGAGGGCTACCAGACAGCGCATTATTTTATTTTAATAAGGCAGAACCATATTTTAAATCGGGATATGATCCGCAGACCCGAAAGAATTTTTTGAATGAATATGCTTACTGCTACACTCTTTTAAATAAGACGGCAGAAGCTATTACTTATTATCAGCAGTCGTATGAGCTAAGCAAAACTGTTTCAGATTTAGCAGGACAGAAAAACAATACAAGTGAATTAAAAAAACTATATCAGCAACAAGGCGATTTTGAACAAGCATTTACCTACAGTCTTTTATACGACCATTTAAAAGATACTGTTGAACTGC
>CAZXMP010000084.1:0-4883 GCA_964641575.1 uncultured Chitinophaga sp.
CACTACCAGAAAATACTCCAATACGTTTACAACCCTCACCAGTATTAATTGACCTTATAGTAGAACCTGTTAAATCAGATCCGCTATTACCACTGTAATTACCCATAACATTATAAACCTGTCCTTGTGTTAATGTAACAGTAAAAGGAACTCCGGCGGGATGTCCGATCGCAGCTGCACTGGGAGTTATTTCAACCGTTGTTGAACCAGCGTCAGCAGCAACAACATAAAACCAACAATTTGAGTTTGCACTGTTAGACAAATTTGTATAATTAACAGAATAGTATTCCTTGCCCAATGTTGCGGTTGGGAATAATATAGTAGCACCTGAAACACTTGCATTGTAAATATGCGCATACGCAACAATTGGCTTATCACTCGTTATATGTATTCCTTTATTTTCTGGAAAATTAGAGGCGCCAGTTAGCCGGGCATCTTGTGCACCGGTTTTCGGAATTGGGTTCGATGTAACAACAGAGTTTGCCGCCACATTATAGCTTTGAAAATAACCTGTAGAAGGAATAGAAACATTTACAACTGCAGCCTGGTCAGCAGCAAAATACAAAACCATTTGCTGTTGATTACCGGAATTCATTATTTGATGATAACCATAGGCCACCCAAAAATCTTTTCCTTTATTAGAAAAATCTTGAGCATAAGAGGTACTACCACAAAGCATGGCTAGTACAAGGGTACTTAGTAGGTAAAATTTTCTCATTGGGTCCAAAGTCCTGAATCGTGAAGAAAGAGTTGCTAATCTACAAAATAGAAAGTTAAAATACTAGGGATTTACCAGCTATCTGGATAAATAGTTACCAGTAAACATGAGTCGTATTTATACGGCAATGAAGGAGTTATGAGTTTTTTTTGATAAGCATAATCACCAAATCTATCTTCTCCCTATCGTTTAAATACAAATATTTTATTATTCGATAGTTTATATCTAGTTAATACATCAATAAATATCAATTAATACTGATAATCATTAATTAATATTAAAAAATATAAATTTATTAATGATATGCATATTTTTGATTATTGATTACATTTTTGGCTCAATAATTCTATTTATTATATCAAAATATCTTGATTAAAATATTGATAAACAGTATAAAATAATATAATATTTGACTAAATAAATTAGCTTTTAGTAATTTAATTTTAAACTCTATATTTCTAAATAAATTAGTATAAAAATATGAAATTATTATGGGCATTATATCCCACTGCACTCCAAATCATTCTAAAATAATTAGGGACAGGAAATTGATTTTAGCCCTACCCTGCACATTGCCGCAATGGGGTTTTTACTAGTAACTCAGGGCTGCTAAAAGGATTGGTTAAGGTTTTTGTGGATAACTGATAGTTGCCAGGATTTGGCAGAAACCGGCATTGCGGATTCCTTTCCCCTATTTTGCATAAAATAAATGCACCATGAAAGCCCGATTTTATCCCCTTCTTTTTCTGCTGTTTTCAGGGCTTTATTTGTCTTCCTGCAAATCATTTAAACAACCCGATTTTAAACGAATTGATAATATTAACCTCGATAAGCTCGGCGTAAAGGAATCTACCTTATCCCTCAATCTTCATTATTTTAACTCCAATAACTCAAACCTTAAACTAAAAGAAGTGCAAGGCGATGCCTGGCTGGATGGCAACTTTCTGGGTAGGTTTTCTATGGACAGTTTGATACATATTCCGGCAAAAGACTCCTTCTATTTGCCCGTTAAATTAAAATTGGAAATGGGTAAACTGCTTAAAAATTCATTTGCAGCTTTTCTGAGTAACGAGGTAATGCTGAAAGTAAAAGGAATTGCAAAAGTGGGAAAGGGGTTTGTGTATATTAACTATCCTATCAATTACGAGGGTAAACAGAATTTTGCAGCTTTATTAAAATAAGAAACCCTCCGGTAAAGAGGGTTGTAATTTATTGTTGTGGCGGCGGAGGCGTTTTTGGTTTTGGGTGACCACCTCCATCTTCAGGCTTTTTACAGCTTTTGGGTAGTCTTTTATACATATCCTCCGTTGCGGGAATATCATCTGCATCATAACCGGCATTAGCAATGGCTGTCTTTATTTGTTCAATATCTGTACGGTCTGTATGATATTTAACCTTAGTCTCACCTTTTCTGAAGTTTACGTTTATCTCAGTTACTCCGTCATACCGCTTCAGATAGGCTTCAATTCTTTCTTTACAGCTTTGGCAGAGTGCCGTAGGCGTTTTTATTGTTGCTTGTACCAATGCCTTTGTTTGCGAAAACCCGGCAATTGATAATCCCAGTACAGCTATAACAGAAAATAAAATCTTTTTTATCATCGTTTTTATTTGAGTCTAAAATTAAGAATTGCCATTCCAGTTAGCCGGATCATCTCTCCATTTTAACAAAATATCTTGCTGGTCACCTGAAACTATTCCTTTTTGAATAGCCGATTCTATCAAATCAGCATAAGTGGTAAGCGAAAAGTAAGTTAATGATGCAGAAGCGAAAGCTTCCGTTGCAGCGGCGAAGCCATAAGTAAAAATAGATACCATGCCAATCACTTCCAATCCCTGTGCTTTTAATACATCCACCACCTGCAAGCTGCTTTTACCAGTAGAAACAAGGTCTTCTATTACCACTACCTTCTGTCCTTTTTCATAATACCCCTCTATCTGGTTGCCCAATCCATGTTCTTTAGGTTTTGGACGAACATAGATATATGGCAGCTTTAATTGATCTGCAGCCATTGCACCCCAGGCTATGCCAGCTGTAGCTACTCCCGCAAGTATTTCTGCTTCCGGAAATTTTTCAAACACGACGTTGCACATTTCAGACTTGATATAATCCCTGATAAAAGGAAACGATAATACTTTTCTATTATCACAATAAATGGGGCTTTTCCACCCACTGGCCCAGGTAAAAGGCTGATTTGGATTTAGTTTAACGGCATTTACTTGTAATAATTTTTCGGCTACTGCTTTTGCGTCTGTCATAGATACAAAGGTACAAGGGGCAAGGAACAAGGAACAAGTCTTGATATATTAAATTTTAAGATAGTTGGGGAAAAAGGCTAAAATTCAAATAACAACCAACAACTTCTTAAATTCGAATATTAAAATTTTTATCCGGGTGTCAAAAGAATTGGAAGATAGGTTTCATAATTCTTCAAAAGCTGTAAGGGATTATTGCAGAAAAGTGAAATGGGATATTATGAATGTAGAATATATTAAGCAAGTAATTCGTTCCAGTGGTTCAATAAGTGCTAATTATACCGAAGCCTCTGATGATTTAGGAAAAGCTGATGAAAAAATGAAATTAAAATTGCCAGACGGGAAGCAAAAGAAACTATTAAATGGATTGACTTGATTCTAACATATGAAAATATAGATTTAGAAAAAGAACGGGTAAAACTGATGGATGAAGGGGAGCAAATCAGAAAAATTTTATCTGCAATTATTATTAAATTAGGAGGATAAGATATAAATACACAAGTTGTGGGCAACGTACGCTACTTGTACCTTATTATATTAGTTATGTACATCAAAATTTACTTTGACAATAAGCCACTCTATTTGTGCGATACAATTGATGGAGAAATTGAACCGTTTATTCATCATGATGATGCCATCTTTATAGATGAACTGGATAGTCATACAGTGAAAGCAATGATACATGAAATGCAATTGGAGAAAGTACATGCCGGCGTTTTTTACCACCCGGATCTAAAGGAATTACAAAAAGCTTTTTATAAAAAATTCACTATTATTAAAGCAGCGGGTGGTATAGTAGAAAATGAAAAGAAAGAAATACTCCTGATCTTCAGAAGAGGAAAATGGGATTTACCTAAAGGAAAATTAGATAAAGGGGAAAGCCTGGAAGAATGTGCGGTACGGGAAGTTGAAGAAGAAACCGGGCTTACAAATGTTGAACTTAGTGCTCCATTAATAATAACCTATCATACCTATCATGAAGGAACAAAATTTGTTCTTAAAGAATCGTATTGGTACAAAATGAAAGTAAAAGGCGAACAACATTTAGTACCGCAAACAGATGAAGGTATTCTTGAAATTAAATGGGTAAGTTTAAAAGAAGCCCCAGCATTTTTCCCAGAGTGTTTTCCTTCGGTTATTGATGTGATACAAGAGTATAGTAAAAAACTTTAAATGTAAGTGGGCAGGAATATCACAAAATAGCCGGGTTTATGTATATGCATTTATTTACCTGAGTAAATGACAAAATATAAACGACTTAAATCCCTCCTTAGGAGGGTGGAGAGGCCTGACTTTACAAAGACCTTGGTTTGCTAAAATCCCTTTTTTCAATTATAGCAACAGTCAGGCGACTTACACACACCATTTTATCATTTTCATTATAGATTTTTATATCCCAAACATGGGTGCTTCTGCCGAGGTGTAATGGCGTGGCAATACCTGTTACAAATCCTGCTGTTGCGCTATGAATATGATTCGCATTTATTTCAAGTCCTACACATTGATATGAAGCATGATCGATGACCATTGCAGAAGCTACACTTCCAATTGTTTCTGCCAATACACAAGAAGCTCCACCATGTAACAAGCCATACGGTTGTATGGTACGATGATCCACCGGCATTTTTGCTTTCAGAAAATTATTTCCCAACTCTACCCATTCAATACCGATATGTTCACCCATGGTGCCTTTTCCAAACTGTTTGAAGTCGCTTAGCAAAAGTTCTTTGTTAAACCAAATTGACATAATAATTATTTTTCCAAAGATTTTGAAACAACTTCTGGTAAGAATGGAGCCGCATCACCACCATTACGAATAATATCCCGAACAATGGTAGATGCAACGGAAGTGTATTTAGGTTCACCGGTGAGGAAAACAGTTTCTATATTTTTATCCAGCGTACGGTTGGCA
>CAZXMP010000084.1:4893-17475 GCA_964641575.1 uncultured Chitinophaga sp.
CGAATACCCCGCAAAATAAAATGAGCTCCAATTGTTTTACAAAAATTAATAGTGAGCCCTTCATAAACAGCTCCTTCTACCCTGTCCTCATCTTTATAAATATCTTTTATCCATTGCAACCGCTGATCAGGAGAAAACATGGGTGCTTTGGCAGCATTTAAACCAATACCTACTACTATTTTATCAAACAATGGTAATGCCCTGTTGATAATATCTACATGACCGAGTGTTAGCGGATCAAAGGTTCCTGGAAATAAGCAGATACGAGCCATAACAAATACGAAGTTAAAAGTTAGAAGTACGATAGAGTTTGAAAGTACGCAACGTACTTCGTATTTCTTAGTTCGTACTTATTAAATTAGTTTTTACCAGATAATAAATAAAGTACTGCCATCCTAACTGCTACTCCGTTTTCTACCTGTTGTAAAATGATAGATTGTTTACTGTCTGCCACATCACTATCCAGTTCTACGCCCCTGTTAATGGGCCCGGGGTGCATGATAACGATTTCTTTGTGCAAACTATCAAGCAAATTTCTGTTAATACCGTAAGCCAAACTATATTCTCTGAGGGAGGAAAATAATACCTGGTTTTGTCTTTCTAACTGTATGCGTAAAACATTCGCTACATCACACCACTCTAATGTTTCTTTCAGATTATAATTTACACTTACGCCTAAAGCTTCTCCAATATATTTAGGAATTAAAGTAGGCGGGCCACAAACGGTTACATCAGCTCCCATTTTTTTCAGCAGGTAAATATTACTTTGTGCCACCCGGCTATGCATTATATCGCCAACGATGGCTACTTTTCTTCCTGCTAATGTTCCTGTTTTTTCCTGGATAGAAAATGCATCAAGCAAACCTTGTGTAGGATGTTCATTTATGCCATCACCGGCATTGATGATAGCTGCCGGAATATGTTGTGCTAAAAAATGTGGAGCTCCACTTGCACTGTGCCGCATCACCACCATATCCACTTTCATGGATAATATGTTGTTGACCGTATCCAGTAAAGTTTCTCCTTTTGCAGCAGAAGAGGAGGACGAAGCAAAATTGATCGTATCAGCACTTAATCGTTTTTCTGCCAACTCAAAAGAAAATCGGGTACGGGTAGAGTTCTCGTAAAATAGATTTACAATAGTTACATCTCTAAGTGATGGTACTTTCTTAACTGGTCTTTGTAAAACTTCTTTGAATTGAGCTGCTGTGGATAGAATTAATGAAATATCTTCTTTAGTAAGGTTCTTAATGCCCAGCAGATGACGAGTGGATAGTTGCATTAAAAAGCGAAATTAGAGGATTTAGTCACAGGTTGTATAGTTTACCAATAAAATCTTTACTTGCTGATAAGCACTACTTCTTTGTTTACCAGCTTTACTTTATCTGCTTTATTTGTTTGTACTGTTAACCCCACATAATCAGCCTGTATGGGGAACTGCCGGTGCTCTTTCCTGTCTACCAACACACATAATTCCACCTTGGCGGGCCTGCCATAATCAAGGAGTACATCCAGGGCCGCTTTAATAGTACGGCCTGTGAACAACACATCATCTATCAATACCACCGTTTTATTTTCTATAGCAAAGGGAAGATGCATAGTATCTGGGGTGAGTATTTCATTTCGAATATCATCACGGTAAAAAGTAATATCCAGTTGGCCATATTGAACTGTTTCTGATGCATGAAGCTGTTGTAAAGCCACTATCATATCATTACCAACTACAACCCCCCCCTGCTGAATACCCACAAAAACAACATCAGCTAAGGTGGGATGAGCCTCATTTATTTTACTAACCAATACAGTAATTGCTTCGGTTAATTGAGTGCCGGTTAATATTGTTTTCAAGTATAATTATTTTATGCTTGTACAAATATATCATAAAACACAAAGGCCGGAAAATTCCGGCCTTTGAAAGAAAATTAACTCTACTATTATTTAGCTTTTTTACCGCCAAACAAATAAAAGACACCTACTTGTAGTCCGCGGTTTTTAAGATCACTATCCGCATCTTCGCCAATACTTGTAAGACCAAGGTTGTAGCGGGCACCAACACCAAAACTAGAGCTTACTTTGTAACCAGCACCTAATCCCCATGCGAATTCAATACCTTTTACTTCATCGCTAAAATCTACAGTTGAACCACCTTCTGGCTTTATATCAGCCTTTAAATTAAAGCCAACTTGTGGGCCAGTTTCAAGGAAAAAACCTTTTGAAACATAAAACTGAGCCATTACAGGTAAATTGAGGTAATTAAAATTCCAGTTAATTTCAGAGTTAGCAATTTCTTGCTTTGAACCTTGAATAGAAAATAAGAGTTCAGGTTGAATTTTAAATTTCTCTGACACGGAAATATTAACCAACGGACCAGCATGGATACCAAATTTGGAATTTAATCCTTCACCTTCTGCGTCATCGCCACCAAAGGTGTAAAAATTACCACCAGCTTTAACACCGAATTGGATTTGAGCATTCACAGCGACTGTAGTGCACAAAATAGAAAATACTAAAATAATTTTTTTCATAAAATTGTGTTTGGGTTATAGTTTTATTAATTCGGCTGCAAAAGTAATGCAGCAATGTTACATAACAAAGCTTTAATTAGTTAACAATAAGAAAAAAAACAATTATGCACAGGCAGGAAAACTTTACGAGTATTTATTACAAGTAATTACACCATAACACAATAAAAACAATTTAAGCTGGTTTTATTTTTCCTGCATAAAAGGATATCCATAATCCGTTGGAGGATTGAATGTTTCCTTAATAGTTCTTGCACTTAACCAACGATACAAATTTAAAATCGATCCTGCTTTATCGTTAGTACCACTTGCCCTTGCTCCACCAAAAGGTTGCTGACCTACCACTGCCCCAGTAGGTTTATCGTTGATATAAAAATTACCCGCCGCATTTCGTAGTTTATTAACGGCCAGTTCTACAGCAGCTCTGTCAGTAGAAATGATAGAACCAGTTAATGCATAAGGAGACGTTGAATCAACCAACTCCAAAGTTTTTTCAAAACTATTTGCCGGATAAATGTAAACGGTCAATACGGGTCCAAATATCTCTTCGCACATTGTTACATACTTAGGATTTTTGGCTTCTATCACTGTTGGCTGCACAAACCAGCCCTCTTTGCTATCACATTTTCCTCCTACCCATATTTCTGCTTTCGGATCTTTTTTGGCGTTGTCAATATACCGTTTGATATTGTTGAAACTTTTTTCATCAATTACTGCATTCACAAAATTGGTAAAATCTTCTACTGTACCCATTTTAAAACTCTTTACTCCGGCAATCACTTTTTTCTTTACTTCTTCGGCAATGTTAGAAGGTATATAAGCTCTTGATGCAGCCGAACATTTTTGTCCCTGGAATTCGAATGCACCACGAAGCAATGCTGTAGCTACTACATCCGGGTCTCCACTCTTATGTGCCACCACAAAATCTTTACCACCTGTCTCTCCTACTATTCTTGGATATGATTTGTAATTCGACATGTTCTTGCCTATCGTTTCCCACATATTATTGAACACACCTGTTGAACCTGTAAAATGTACTCCTGCAAAATCTTTATGGTTGAAACATACTTTTCCAATTGTTGGTCCATCTACATAAATTAAATTGATAACACCATCCGGTAAGCCAGCTTCTTTTAAGATACGCATTGTCATTTGTGCCGAATACACTTGTGTGTTAGCTGGTTTCCAAACTACCACATTACCACACATAGCTGCAGATGTTGGCAAGTTGCCACCAATAGCTGTAAAATTGAATGGAGTTATCGCTAAAACAAATCCTTCCAGCGGACGGTACTCCATTCTATTATGCATACCCGGACTGCTGATCGGTTGCTGCTTATATATTTCTGATAAAAAATGAACATTGAACCGAAGAAAATCAATCAATTCACATGCTGCATCAATTTCTGCCTGGTAAGCATTTTTACTTTGTCCCAGCATCGTTGTACCATTCATGTAAGGACGATACTTAGTGGCAATCAAATCAGCCGCTTTTAAAAATATACCGGCCCGATTTTCCCAGCTCATGTTAGCCCATGCATCTTTTGCAGCTAGTGCAGCTTCAATTGCCTGATGTACATGCTTTTCTTCTCCTGCATGAAAATATCCGAGTGTATGTTTTGTTTCATGCGGCGGATGCATGGAAACTTTTTTACCTGTTCTTATTTCTTTACTGCCGATATACATCGGTACATCAACTTCCTGCTTTTTTAATTCAGCAAGCACTTCTTTTAATCTTTTCTTTTCAGGAGAGCCAGGTCCATAACTTAATACTGGTTCATTTACTGGCATTGGGTAAGAGAAAGTTCCAATTGACATGATGTAATGATTTGGAGATTTGATAATTTGATGATGAGCTAATTAGCCTTATTCTTTGATGAAGCAATTATTTTTGATAGTACTCTGACTATTGAGACACAATCCTCAATTAATTCTTTACACTCTGGTTATCCTTCAGTCTTATCACAAAGCAATAACCAATATTCCGTTTCATCAGCTTCTTTAGCCGCTATTTTCATTTTATGTATAAAATCAGGCTTGCTTTCTGCATTTTGTGCTTCTCGCACATTTGCACCAATACTTGTTCCCGATTTAAGTAACTGAGTTGCCAAAACGAACTTCCTATCTTTTTCAAGCAACCCGGTATATTTAATAATCTCCAATGCAAAATCAAAAGTAAGATCAACAATCAAGTTCTTTTCTTTATTTCCTTGCATATAGAACGATTTGATGATTTGGGAATGTAATAATTTGGTAATGTTTAATTACGAAAATCGAAATTACAATACTCTAACTTATTTCCGACACCCATCTCCAAATCATCTCATTATCAAATTTCCAAATTAACTTTCACCTTCCTTCTCACTCATCAAATACGCCTTTATAAATCCATCCAGCTCACCATCCATCACTGGTCCCACATTACCTACTTCAAAATCGGTACGATGATCTTTTATCATTTTATACGGATGAAAAACATACGAACGTATCTGACTGCCCCACTCTATCTTCTTCTTCTTGGCATTCGTTGCATCTTTCAACGCATTACGTTTTTGCAATTCCATTTCATACAAACGGCTTTTCAGCATTTGCATGGCCAGTTCTCTGTTACCAAGCTGACTTCTATCCTGCTGACACACTACCACAATACCTGTTGGAATATGCGTTAACTGTACTTTCGTTTCTACTTTGTTTACGTTCTGTCCACCAGCACCACCACTTCTTGATGTTTCCATTTTAACATCCGCCGGATTTATTTCAATATTGATGGTATCATCTACTAACGGATATGCATACACACTTACAAAAGATGTATGTCGTCTTGCATTACTATCAAAGGGTGAAATACGGACCAGGCGATGCACACCACTTTCAGCTTTTAAGAAGCCATAGGCAAATGGTCCGTCAAATTGCAGCGTACAGGTTTTTATACCAGCACCATCGCCCCATTGCCAATCCAGTTCAGTTACTTTCCAGCCCTGCTTTTCGCCGTACATGCGATACATACGGGCCAGCATTTCTGCCCAATCCTGGCTTTCGGTACCACCTGCACCCGAGTTTATTTGTAATACACCATTCAGTTCATCTTCAGGTTCATTGAGTGTGGCTTTAAATTCTGCATCGTCCAAAACTGTCAAAGCTTTATCATAAGCCTCTTTCGTTTCTTCTTCGGTAGCATCGCCACCTTTCCAGAATTCGAAGAGCACAGCAAAATCCTCTACCGACGTTTCAGCCGTCTCGTAGAGTTTCACCCAATACTCATTAACCTTGGTGTTTTTAAGAATTTCGGTAGCCCTTTTGTTGTCGTCCCAGAACCCGGGACTTAACGAAAGCTGCTTGTCTTCTTCAATTTTATATCGTCGGTTTTCGACGTCAAAGAAACCTCCTTACCCCGGCAATGCGGGACCGCATATCATTCAATTTTTCGATTGTCATGGCGCAAAGGTAACTGATTTGGTGATTTGAAAATGAGTTGATTTGGGGATGCTTATTTACCCGGCTGTATTCCAGTTCTGTTTGATGTTGAAGGCTTCTCGTCTGTGAAATTTACCCTGAGCTAATAAAGGTTCACTTAGTTCATCCTTCAATAATTCTAATTAGATATTCAGGCATTTCCTTTCCTATTTTAAAGTAACTTCAATGCGAGTTGTTGAGAAAAGAAAAACTAACAGCGGCATAAAAGTTATAAATAGTAAGCCCATGCACTCCAGTTTAATATGGTTAAAATTATTGCTAGCGGTTTTTGTTTCTTGTTTATATGGCATTGCTTTTGGCAAAGAACCACCCGGCACAGAAATAAGAATTCAATACAAATCATTTCCCGTTTACACCAAAAACTATAATCATTTTTTAAGAGGGAATAAGCCCGATTCAGCCGTGCTTGTTTTCAAGCAGCCCAAAACCATAGCTTTCAAAGAATCGTTGTCTGGTATTACAGATTTATATACTAATAATAATTATTTTTTTCAGTCTGATAATTTTATTCTTACCAACTCTACTTTAACCATCCTGTTAAAAAAACAAGTGGGCATTAATTCAAATCTTCCTGATTCAGTCAAAAGAAAAAAACAAAAAGAAAACTACGAGGCTGATACTCTTTTAAACAGGCAGATCATTGCCAAGACAGTTGAGTTGGGTCATGCCGCTTTTTTCAGGTGTTATTATAAAAATTCATCTGGCAAAATTTATAAATACCAGGATATTTCGGGCAAGGGAAAATTAGTCAGGGAATGCCTTTTGACAGATGTATTCAGCCAGGGTATCGAAATACAAAATTTTTATGTATCAGGTGCCACAAGCATCCGTACCCAATATGTAGTGGGACTGAGGGACAGTCTTGAAAGAAAAAAATTTGACAGCACCTGGTATGATCTCAATCCCAAATTAGTGAAAACAGGACGGGAAGATATTTATTATGCTAACCAAAACTTACGGCTGTCAAGATTTTATAATAACAATATTCTAAAAGACAGCACTTACAAAGAGTTTTACAGTAACGGCCAAACTAAAAATATTTATTCTACGAAAGCAGGGTTGCTTAACGGAAAATCTCAAACATTTGGTAAAGATGGTAAACTGCAACGGGAATTGATATATGAAAAAGGGAGAGTGACCGATACGACTACGAATAAAGGAGGATTTGATAATTACAAAAAAGCATTTCTTGTTGGTATTGATAAATTTCAAACTAAAGGTGACCCTAAAGCATCTAGCTTAAGGAATTATTGGCGGGATATTGATGGTGCTGTAAATGATGTCAAGTTGCTATCATCAACTTTAATCAATGACAAAAGATTCAACCCTGAAAATATTTATCGTGTAACTGATGATGACGCTACAAAAACTAAAATGCTGGCTGCTTTTAGTAAGTTTTCAGCAGAATTGAAAAAAGGAGATTTAGTGTTTATTCACTTTTCAGGTCATGGAAATTTAGCGATAAAAATGCCAGACTCACTGAAGAAATATGAAGGACTCTTAATTCCCTGCCGGGATGCAAATTATCCGACCGATTCTGCCGTTTCAAAAGGCAACAATATTTACCAGTTTGAATTGGAGAATTTTCTCAATGACATAAAGAAAAAGGTGGGCCGAACAGGACAGTTGATTGTTTCTTTAGATGTAAGCCATTCGGGGGAATTGTTAACCTATGGAGACAGAGAAACAACTACCGCCAACAATAACAATATTTCTATGCGGGGAGAAAGTAATAATATGCTTTTTAACCTGGTTCAAGATGAAACGGCACCAGTGGTTATTTATACGGGAACAAATCAAAACGAATTTGGTCAGGAAATGCAGGGTGAGAATAGTATGCCTTACGGGGCTTATTCTTTAGCTTTAGCTAAATCTTTATCCAACCCAAGTATTTTAAATACGGCGGAATTACACGAAGAGGTGATTTCTTTTTTGAAAAGAAATGGGAAACGTCAAAACCCGGGTTACCTCGCCAGTGAGACACAGTTTTTATTTGAAGAGAGTGAAACTTCGGGTAGCCAACAACTTGCAGTACTACCAACCTTAACACAATCAGGCAATTCATTTCTGCTGTCGGTTGGTATTTCTGAATACAAAGAAAAAAATAAAACTGAATTGAGTTTTATAAACTGCGCTTCTGATGCCCAGACTTATGCCAGCTTTTTTGAAAACCAGTTTGAACAGCTCTCTGATACAAAGAATAAGAAAAAACTTTTCTCCACCTTACTGATCAATAAGGATGCGACAAAAGACAGTATCCTGTCTGCTATCAATTATGCTATTTCCAATACAAAACCGGAAGATTATTTTATATTCAATTTTTCAGGTTATTGTAAACCACTGCGGGATAGTGCCGGCAAACAGGTTACGTATTTCGTACCGTATGGATTAAGGGCACTGAATGATTCACTGGAAATAATGCAAAAGGGAATTCCTTTGAACCAGTTAAAGGATCTTTTTCAACTGATTCCGGCCAACAATCAACTTTTTATAACCGAGGCGGGTTCCACCAATGATTTTCAAAAAGAGTTTATCCAGGCGTTGATTGAAACCAGTCCATCCATTGCTTCCTTGTCAAATAAGAACAGGATTTTTATTGTTCCCAAAGGAAGCGGACTTGATAAATTTTCCTGCAACAATATCAACAAAGACCATGGGCCCATTAATTATTTCGTTACCTCCTTACCGGATGAGCTGAACATTTTTGGTTTATTTGAAGGCGGCCTATATAAAGACGCTGTGAAATTTGCATTGAATAAAACGGAAGTGGATTGTGATTATTTCCGTACGGAATACTTTGACATTTTCTTTGAAAGAGAGTTTATCAGCAGTCTCCGTTATTTATTACCGGATGAGGTAATGCAGAGCCGGGGATTAAAAGTGCAGGAAAAAGATAAAGCCGCCATTGCTTCAACCATTTCAAACCGCTATGCATTGATTGTAGGTACTGATATTTATGCAGGCAAACCAGAGTGGAATGACTTGAATAATCCGGTATTGGATGCAAAGGATATTGCAAAAGAACTACAAACTGGTTTTGGTTTCAATGTTATTACCTTATACGATAAACCAGCAGATAGTATTTATGAAAATATAATCCGCCTCTCAAAGATATTGCAGCCTAATGACCAGCTATTGATTTATGTGGCGGGTCATGGCGACTTTGATGAACGATTATTTGATGACGGATTTATTGTTTGTGCGGATTCAAAACCCACTAAAAACGATACTTATCGAAATACCTATATTCAGTATTCCAAGCTTTCGAGAATGATCAATAAACTGCCTGCCCAGCAGGTTATTATGATTCTGGATGTATGTTTTGGCGGCACATTTGATGAAAGAGTTGTACGCAACCAGGCGAGGTCGAAAAATGATATGTATGATAACCTGAGTGCGGAAAATTATTTTGCCGAAAAGCTGAAGAAGAAAACAAGGCTCTACCTGACGTCGGGAGGCAAAAAAGAAGTACCGGATGGCTACAAAGGGAAGCACTCCCCTTTTGCCCAGCGGTTGATTCAATGTCTACAAACCCGGGGAGCAGCGGATAAGATTTTAACCTCCACTAACTTTTTTGAGTTTGTAAAAAAACTCCCTTCGGGCCCATTATTAGGAAGTTTTGGTGATGATGAACCGGGGAGTGAATTTATTATTCTGGCAAAATAAATAGAGCGGCCGGATACGACAGTTATCAATTTTTGCTAATACAAAATCATTCAACAATAATCACCGGGTTGAAACCCAGGGCAATTAAATAAACAACAATGTCAACCTTGAATAAAATTCAAGGTTGACATTGACAAAATATATCAGAAGAAAATTATTTTCCTGCTACCAGTTCTTTTTGCAGGGTAGCCAATTCATCCCATTTACCTGCTGCAGCCAGTTTAGCTTGCTTCGGCCAGGATGTTGGATTGTGCATAGCAAATTTTGTTCCTGCTGCTTCCAAAATTGCTTTCAGTTTTTTTGCAGATAGTTTAGACAATTCTTTGAACGATACAATATTTTCTGCCGCCAATAACTCATTGATCTTTTTACCAATGCCTTCTATTTTAGTAAGGTCATCTGCAGTGATTACTTTAGGTTCAGCTTTTTTTACAGGAGCTTTTTTTGCTTTCACTTCTTTTGGCTCCACAGCTGGTACTGTTATTACACAATTTTCCACTGCAAATTCATGTGCAAACGCAAATGTTGCTGCTTTGTCATCATTTACCCATCTGCCATCACTCAGCAAATAGCGATATTGATATGTTTTGCCTGCTTCCAGGCTGGCAATTGCTTTTAAAGAACCATCCTTTTGTTTTTTCAAACTAATACCGTTGGCCTGGTCCCAATTGTTGAACTCGCCAAGTAATAAACATTCTGTTTCATCTGCAACCACATCCGCTGAAAGCGTAAATGTTACTTTTGTCGCCATAATAAATTTGTTGTTTTACAATAAAAAGAAAGGCAAGAAATCGTGGATTTTCGGCAAAAATAGCCGGAAATGACTATATGATATCGTTAATACAATAGTTAAAAGAAGGTAACCCGTTTAATTGTTACTGGTTTTCAACAACTGTGTATAAATAGTGAGACAATCATTAAATGCTCATCTGTGTTACAACTGTACAAGAGTGCGACGTCCGCCCGGCCTTGCCATTCGGACGGTCAACAGACGATGCTAGTAGTAATGCAGCCTGGTAAATAATTTCTACGCCGTTCATCCTTTACTTTAACGAAAAGGAAAACATTCTGGCTAATTTAATTGCAGCAACTAAAAATTGGAAATGAAAAATATACTTCTTTTGATATGCTGCATCTCATCACTAAACATGTATGGGCAGGAAGAATTTGATGGTCATAAATGGGAAGCTCCTTACTATTTGCCCACAGCAAAAGATTGGGGTATTGAACGATTTCAGATCCCCATTGGTTTTGCGCCTCAGATTTTATATAAGGGAGTGGAAGATATTCGCTTTACTCCCGGATGGGCGAAAGTTAAAAGTGAAGAATATTGGTCCTATGCTTTTTTATGGTATCTGGATGGCAAAATAAAAATGGATGAGAATACAATAGCCGAGGATTTAAAAAATTACTACACCGGGTTATTTAACATTAATACAGACAGTGCAAAGAAAGCATCGGTGAAAATAATTCCGGTAACAACTTCTTTTAAAAAAGTATCAACGAGCAAGGGTGATCTGGAAACCTATACCGGCACTATTGAAATGATGGATTATTTGCAACTGAAACCAATAACATTGAATTGCATGGTGCATCTTAGTACCTGCACTGAGGATAATAAGACCTTTATTTTCTACGAACTATCACCCCAACCTTTTAGTCATTCTGTTTGGACAAGTCTTAATCAACTTTGGTCAGGCTTTAAATGCAAAAAATAAAAAAGGCGTCCTCTTTACAGGTCGCCTTTAAAATTATAATTCAACTTTATTATACAAGCTCAAAACGATCGGCGTTCATTACTTTGTTCCAGGCTGCAATAAAATCATGCACAAATTTTTGTTGCGCATCTGCACATGCATATACTTCTGCAATTGCTCTCAGCTCAGTATTGGAACCAAAGATCAGATCTACTCTTGTACCAATCCACTTGATGCCGCCTTTTGTACGATCGCTGCCAACAAATGCATCATCCGATTCGGAAACCGCTTTCCAGGTAGTACCCAGATCCAATAAGTTCACAAAGAAATCATTGGTGAGTGATTCTGGACGAGAAGTAAATACACCGTTTTGAGATTGATCGAAATTGGTATTCAATACCCGCATACCTGCAACGAGTACTGACATTTCCGGTGCAGTTAAATTCAACAATTGTGCTTTATCGATCAGCAACTCTTCTGCTGATACGGTATATTTTGTTTTTACATAATTGCGGAAACCATCTGCCTGCGGCTCTAATACAGCGAACGATTCTACATCGGTTTGTTCCTGTGTAGCATCTGTACGACCTGCTGTGAATGGAACGGTAACCGTATGGCCTGCATTGCTGGCTGCTTTTTCTATTCCTGCATTACCAGCTAATACAATTAGATCGGCAATAGAAACTTGCTTGCCGCTAGTTTGTGCTTTATTAAACTCAGTTTGAATATTCTCCAACACTCCTAACACTTTTGCTAATTGTGCAGGATTATTTACTTTCCAATCTTTCTGCGGTGCTAAACGAATACGACCACCATTTGCACCACCTCTTTTATCAGACCCACGGAATGTAGAAGCAGATGCCCATGCAGTGGATACTAATTCAGACACCGTTAATCCGGAAGCAAGTATTGCAGCTTTGAGTGCAGCAATATCATTATCATCTATTAATTGATGTGATGCTACCGGAACAGGATCTTGCCAGATCAACACTTCAGCAGGTACTTCTGCGCCGAGGTAACGAGCCCTTGGTCCCATATCTCTATGCGTTAGTTTGAACCATGCTCTTGCAAATGCATCATTGAATTCATTCGGGTTTTCTAAAAACCTTCTTGATATTTTTTCGTACGCCGGATCAAAACGTAATGATAGATCCGTAGTGAGCATAAAAGGCTGATGCTTTTTGGTAGCATCATGTGCATCGGGTACTAAGCCAGCACCTGCA
>CAZXMP010000085.1:0-17470 GCA_964641575.1 uncultured Chitinophaga sp.
TTGTTTACAAACAGCATGATGTGTACACCTGGTATCACCATGCTTGTTACAAATAACTAATAAAAGACAAGCAGGCTTCTTTAGAAAGTCTGGAAAATGCGTTACGACTTGGCTATGGCAATTACTTTACACTACTATATGATGGAGACCTGGCTTTTGTTCGTACTGCTCCAGAATTTAAAAATCTCCTGAAGAAATATTTCCCTACAGAATCTGCCGACATCAATTAGGAACGGTGTAAAATATCTCTATTAATTTTCATTAAGGTTTATTTAACTGCATCGCAAGTGTAATTATGCTGGCAACGGTATCTTTTATTAAAATAATGCACACCAAAAATACTGTTATGAAACCTCATACTTCACTTCTTATAATATTTTTACTTTCTTACTCGATTAGCTTTGCCGGTGAAATTGCCTTTGAAAAAAATGCCAGCTGGGCAGACGTAAAAGCAAAGGCCAAACGGGAGAACAAGATGATATTTTTTGATGCCTACACCGTCTGGTGCGGACCTTGTAAATACCTGGAGAAAAATGTGTATACCGATGCAGGTGTAGCTGCTTATTACAACCAGTACTACATTAGCGTAAAGTTTGATATGGAAAAGGGAGAAGGTGTTGAGCTGGCTAAAGAATTTTCAATAGACTCCTATCCTACATTATTGTTTTTTTCTCCTGATGGCAAACTGGTACATAAATACATTGGAGCAACAGATGCGTCAGGTTTTATCAGTCTTGGCGAAAATGCGGCAGATCCGTCAAAGCAATATATATTGATGAAAGAACAAGCCTCCAGTTTATCATTAACTGATGCTGCATTTACAAAATGGGCATTTCAGGCAGAAAGGTTACAAGATGATGATATAGGAGCAATCATTAGGTCATACTTAGCAGGAAAGGATGATATTCTTGCCAATAGAGATGTAGCCATTACCGCATTGTTGCAGGCGCCAGAACTTACCAACAAACAATTGAATTATTTAATAAATAACTCTGCCCGAATCGGGGACTTGTTGAAGCTCGATGCCGTGCAAACTTCTTCTTTGCTATACAAAAGAATTTTTAACCAGGCAATGGCTGCATATCATAAAGGCGGTCAGCAAAAAGATTCTTTTATTAACGTTGTGAAAAAATATATTCCAGCCAAACTTGATTATGCTTTGAAAGACCTGCTGTTGAAAGAAGCTTTACGGGCAGATAAAGATATAAGTAAGGCTACAAGTTTATTATTACAATACCTTGATGATAATAAAAGCCCGGTAAGTATCGCTTCAATAGCTGGTTGGTTTGAAGAATTTTCAGTGATTATTGATAAAGAAAATGCACAGCGGCTAATTAATCGGTTTGAAGATTATCGGTTATTTGAAATCGATAAAGGGAAGGAATATTACCTGTATCTAATTCTAATGAATTGTTTCAATAGTATCGGAAATGCGGTGGAAGCAAGAGCCTTTGCTGTAAAAGCCTATAACTGTCCTGGTATAAACGAAGAATATAAAATGGTAATTAAAGAAACATGGGAAATAACTGATCAATAATTTACTATTTTGAGTGAAATTTTAAGGTTTTGAACCGGGCATATCTTTTACTGCTGTTTATATTTATAACAATTACTTCAAAATGCCAGCCAGCTACAACCGGGGCTGACCCGGATAATGTATATAAAATCTACGAGGAGCAGTTTAAGCAATTGTTGCAGGTAAGAGGTGTTTCATATCCGGAGATAATTAAAATACTTAACGAATTTAGAAGTAATAATATCTCATCTGATAAAGGATTTGCTGAAGTATTAAAAGGATTGTATCCATCCGACAAGGGAATTGCTATCATTTTTTATTTTTTTAATAAGGATACATTGCGTCGTGTTTTATTTGAGCCTGGAAAAATTGTAGAACAGAAAAATATCCTTATAAAAAGAGAAGAATTACTTCAATTAAGCTATGATTTTAATCATGTATTGGGTTTATACAAACTATCTGATAAGAGAGCACCAGTAAATAGGGGGCTAATTGTAAAGCCAAAGGAAAAAACCAAAGGCGCAACTTATGAATCTGTTATTAAAAAAGCAACCGCCTTATTATTACCAGAACAATTTGATCAGCGATACAAGCACCTGATCATTATACCGGCATTAAATATTGGTACTATACCTTTTTACTTATTGAAACCTTATGCAGATGACTCGTATCTCGTAGATAAATGCAGCTATACTGTTGCATCAAGCCTGATAGATTTATTTGCGTTAAGGATAAAACTTCTTAAAATGCATACCAGTTGGGGCGGTGATGTGAAACAGCCCTTCGACACTTTGTTAAGCAAAACTCTTTCTTCACTTAGATTTACCATGGAGAATCCGCTTTTTATAAGCAATCCTCTTTATCCAACTAATTCACAATTTCTATTCCCAGATTTACCCGGCGCCAAGAATGAAATTGATGCGGCTATTCCCTATGCTATGCAATACAAATTGCTGGAAGGGGATAAAGCAATCAAGGATTCAGTTATTCATTATATGCGAAATGCAGATGTAGTTTATTTTGCAACACATGGTATTTCTGATGAAGAAAAGCCAATGGAAAAAAGCTTTCTGGTATTAAGTGGTGACGATCCTTTTCTAACTGCAAAAAATATAATGGATCTACGCAACAGTTCTTATTTTAAGAATCGTTTCCCCGAAATGGTGATACTTTCCGCTTGCCAAACAGGATTAGGCAAATCTATGGAAGCTGGTATTGCTGGGTTAGCCAGAAGTTTTTTACTGTCTGGCAGCAATCATATTATAATGAGTTTATGGAATGTGGATGATTATGCGACAGCTTTTTTAATGAACCGTTTTTTATTTCATTTACAACAGCCTGGAATGTTTCTGCCTGCAGAGCCTATGAGAAAGGCGGTATTGGATACAAAAGCAAAATATCCTGACCCATCAAAATGGGCCAGCTTCTCTGTTTTTGGGGTAGATTATTAAGAAGTTTAAAATACCGTTAGCGGGGTATGGTTTAGCGGATATTCTTCAGCTAAATTGTGTAAGTAATGAAACGTCTAATAACAACTAAAATATTTAATTGGAAGGGCTGTACTTCTTTTTTTTCAACGGATACAACTTTTCCGCCGTTAACCAACTCAATGGTTACGTCTAGAAGGATTATGTCGGTTGTTGTCGCCAAAACACTTTATATTAGTAGCCAACCATTCAGAAATATAGATTTTAGGTATACTTGCTTCAAAATCAATGTAAAGCACCACCAAATCATCAAATAAAAGGTTATGTCAAAGAAAATCTTTATTGCCGCACTAGCCCTGATCGTTACCAACTTCTTAATTGCGCAGGAAAAAAGAGCTCTTATTATTGCTATTGATCAATATGAGCCACCGCCCACTTATAAGCCTGCCAGTACAGCAAGGTCAAATTTCAGAAATTTAGATGGTTGTGTAAATGATGGCCGTTCCATTCAATCTATTGTAATATCTAAATTCCAGTTTGATGCAGCCAAAGTAGACACTTTGTATAATGATGCTGCAAACAGGGCGGCTATCCTTAAATCAATGAACGATTTATTGGATAAAAGCAAAGCCAATGATATTGCCTTTATCTATTACGCCGGACACGGAAGCCAGGTGCCTAACAGCCTTGCAAAGGAAGCAGACAAAAAAGATGAATCAATGGTGCCCAGTGATACCTATAAAGAAGGAGTGGAGGACATCCGGGATAAAGAACTGGCAAAAATTTTTAATGCCTTTATAGATAAGGGTGTAAAGCTAACGGTGATAATGGATTGCTGTCATAGCGGATCACTTTCCCGTGGGCCAAATGCTCCCGGCAAATCAAGATTTATTGCCGATGCCAATTACGATGCAAAAGATGCCTCACAACCAGTGCCGCCAGAAACAAGATCAGAAGGAAATTTTCTTATTATCTCAGCTGCACAGGATAATGAATTTGCACAAGAGCAGCGGGATGAAAATAATATTCCCCGTGGCGCCTTTACCATCGCTTTAACCCAGGCTTTGGAACAACAATCTGTAAATGCGTCTGTAATAAATTTATTTACAAGTTTGCGTGCCATTTTAAAGAGCAATGGAAAGAAACAAGAACCTGTATTGGCCGGTAAGCCTGAAAGGCAACAACAAACTTTGTTTGGTATTGAGAAAGGAACTCTCCCTGATAAATCATTAATTGCTATTTCCGGTTTTGAAAATGGAAAAGTTTTTTTGCAAGGTGGTTTTGCATTAGGATTGAATAAAGAAAATGAGTTAGTGAAATTTAATGGAAAAGATACACTGGTAAAAGTGGAAATCGATTCTGTAATGGGCGTTAATAAATCAAGAGCCAAGGTGGTGAAAGGCAACATTAAAGATTTGAAGGCCGGCAACTTGCTGGAAGTAACTAATTGGGTGTCTTCTGCAGCACCGTTATTAAAAGTATATGTTCCTTCAGTAAATATGCTATATGAGGATATTGCAAAGCTGGCGGCGGTTAACAATGAGTTGCGGCAATCCAAAAAAATAAATTGGGTAAACAAATTGGAAAAAGCAGATCCATATACGACTGTTTTTTATGATGGCAATAAATACAAAGTGAATGTAGATGGTAAGGATGTGCCAGCACCAGCAAGTCTTACTGCCGCTAATCTTTTACAGTTGGGCAAACAGGATTCATCTTTCTATTTTGAACTGCCACCATCTAAAGCATTGGCTGATGCAGTGAAAGGAAAATTACGTTCCAACAGGAGTATTATGATTGTTGATAATTCTTCTGATGCACATTATGTTTTATATGGAACTATTGATGAGAATGGAAAACCAGCTTATGGATTTCGCCGGGCACAAACATCATCGAGAGATAGCCTGGAATCAATGCCGGTACAAACAAAAAGTTTTGTGTTGGAAGATGGCGGTAATGAAGCCAGCAATGCTGTAACTGATAACTTGTATGAGTATGCGATGCGTCTTTCTAAAATAAGAGGATGGGTGCAGCTATCGGGACCAAAGGATGGGGAGAGCAATTTTCCTTTTCACCTGGAAATTGTAAATAAGGCAACGGGTGAAACAATAAATAACCAGGAATATAAAGTGGGTGAGAATGTTGCTTTTAATTTGGTAGCTAACGATGGATACACCGGTGCCAACAGGGTAAAAAGATTTGTATATGTTTTCCTGATTGATAAGGATGGAAATATGACATTGGTTTATCCAAGCGAAAGTGATGGTAATGTGGGCAACCAGTTTCCGAAGTATGAAAACTTTAATCTCGTAAAGAAAGTATTTCTTTTTGAAGGAGAAGTAGCAGAACCAATTGGAACAGATAATTATTATGTATTGGCTGCCGATGAAGCTATTCCTAATTATGCGATGGTATTTAACCAGGAAGGAGTAAGAGCGGCTGGGGGTGTTGAAAATCCATTGGGTAATTTGTTGAACATGGGAAATGAAGGCGGAACGAGGTCATTTAAAAAATCTGTATCTAACTGGAACCTGATTAAGCTGCCCGTAAAATCAAAATATTAAAATACCTATAAATGGGTATAGGAGCAGGTAGTTATCAATATTACCTTGCTTGATAAAAAAGAATAAAAATTTTTAACTAGCTATTCGGATTACATTTAAACAAAAAAATAAAACATGAAAAAAACACTGATTGGAATGTTTGCTATCACTTGTATGATGCTTGCATTTACCACCACCGCCTCCGCACAGAAAAAAATTGCTGTAAAATTGCAGTCAAGTGCTGTAGAAGCCAACCGCAGCGCCTCTAAAATTAAAGGAGAAGCTCCTACAACGGATGTTGTAGAAACAAAATCCAGAGGAACTTGCAGCGTATTCTTTGATAACTATTCTGGCTTATACGTAAAAGTATATGTAGATGGTTACTATCGTGGTACGTTGTCTCCTTATGGTTCATTTACAGTAAACGTAGCGGATGGTTACACTGAAATCTATTGTATTTCTACCGGCGGTACAAGAGATTGGACAGCAACGGGTAACTGTACGGGACGATATACTTATTCCTTGTATTAAACTAAATCGTTCGATTTATAAAAAAGCAGGCTGAAAAAGCCTGCTTTTTCTTTTTTAGGAATAATTAGTTGTAAAATGGTCAAAATTCGTTTTACTCTTTTGCCTAAAATGGCTATTTTTGCCGCCCAATTGCGGGGGTAGCTCAGCTGGTTAGAGCATCGGATTCATAACCCGAAGGTCGGCAGTTCAAGTCTGCTCTCCCGTACTAGAAAACCCACAAAAGTGGGTTTTCTGCTTTCTGTAATGCTTACTATCAGACTTGCAACCCCTACAGATGCCGAAGGCATACTCAATATATATGCACCATATATTGAAACCACCTCGCTTACTTTTGAAACAGTAGTTCCATCAGTGGAAGAATTTGCCCAGCGAATCAGTCACTATCTTGAAAACTGGCCCTGGTTAGTTTGTGAAGCCGATGGAAAAATTGCTGGCTATGCCTATGCTTCCCGCTACCGGGAACGGGTGGCCTATCAATGGAGTGTGGAATGCTCGGTGTATATCCATGAGGATTTTCAAAAAGCTGGAGTGGGCAGCGCTTTGTACACAGCCTTGTTTGCTATTCTACAAAAGCAAGGATTTAATAATGTGTATGCCGTAATTAATTTGCCAAACGATAAGAGTGTGGCCTTTCATGAAAGTTTGGGCTTTACTTATTTTGCTACTTACGAAAAAGTAGGCTATAAGCTAGGGCAATGGAAAAATGTAGGCTGGTGGCAATTGCAACTTAATGACTATGGCGATGAGCCGGCTGCACCCACAAAATTTTCGAAGCTAAATAAACATTTTCTTTCCGTACTGTTCGCCGAACAATCAAAATTGCTAAAACAGTAAAAGGGGTCGGCGATACTTTATTTATTTTGCTTCCGCAGCAGCCAAATTTCCAGTAGCTACTCTTCCCGGATATACTTCCAATGCTTTTTCCAAACAATCCATCGCCGCATTTAATGCATCCAGGTTTAATACATAAGCCAACCGCACTTCATTCGTACCTAAACCTGCTGTACCATAAAAACCGGTAGCTGGTGCCAGCATTACTGTTTGATTGTTGTACGAAAATTCTTCCAGCAACCATTGGCAAAATTTATCGCTGTTATCAATCGGCAATTTTGCTATCGCATAAAATGCACCACCAGGATTCGGACAATACACTCCTTCCATTGCATTCAACCGGCTTACTAATAAATTTCTTCTGGATAAATATTCCGCTTTTGGTGCATCAAAATAACTGGCTGGTAAATCAACCGCAGCTTCTCCCATTATTTGTGCAAGACCCGGTGGACTTAATCTTGCCTGTGCAAATTTCATTGCTGCATCATACACCTCTTTATTTTTAGTTACCAATGCCCCAATTCTTGCACCGCAGGCACTGTATCTTTTTGAAATAGTATCCATCAATACTACATGCTGATCCAATCCTTCCAGATGCATGGCACTTACATATTCACCATCATAGCAAAACTCACGGTAGGCTTCATCACTAAAAAGATATAAATTATGTTGTACACAAATTTTCTTCAACGCTTCCATTTCTTCTCTGCTGTACAAATAGCCAGTAGGGTTATTCGGGCTGCAAATGATGATGGCTTTTGTTCTATGGGTAATTACTTTTTCAAAATCTGAAATAGGAGGCAATGCAAACCCGGTTTCGATACGGGAAGTGATCGGCACTACCGTTACACCTGCCGCACAAGCAAAACCATTGTAATTGGCATAGAATGGTTCCGGAATAATTACTTCATCACCCGGATTTAAACAAGCAAAAAAGCCAAACATGATCGCTTCGCTTCCACCGGTAGTAATTAGGATCTGGTCATGACTTACATCAATACCAACCGATTTATAATACTGCACCAGTTTGTGGCGATAACTTTCATTGCCTGCACTATGACTATACTCCAGCACTTTAATATCTGCATTTCGCACCGCATCCATAATAGCCGGAGGTGTTTCAATATCCGGCTGCCCGATATTCAGATGATACACTTTAAGTCCTTTTTTCTTAGCCGCCTCAGCATAAGGCACTAATTTTCTAATCGGCGAGGGTGGCATCTGTTGGCCACGGTTAGAGATTGTAAGCATAGGGGCAAAGGTAATTACCCGGAGCCTGATGAAAAGGGGAAAATGAAAAATTTATTTGACCAGCTAATTGCTACTAGGATCGTCCCTTGCGGCTGAAGGGCTGTTAATTTATTTTCTTCCAGTGGATGATAATAAATTAATCACTCTGCAGGGTTCTGTTCGCTATTTAGCAATACTTAATAAGTTGCGAATTGATATGCAGTACAAGTGTGCGACGCAACCGGGATGCCATGGAAAGATAAAGCTGGCAACATACTAATTTTCATTTTAGTATAAATGCACCCACATTTTTTGTTTACAAAATCATAATACTTTCAGTTTTTCATAAAGTATTGTTGTAAGGGCTACTGGGTATATGTTGGTATGCGTTGACAACGTAATTTTTCACTTCATTTAAAAAACACACTAGCCTATTTGATGCTTCTCTACACCTAACCAACAACTATAACACTGGTTACACCGCCCGACAATGAATAAAATGTTGTTTACTGACGGAACAAATGGCGTAAGAGAAATACAATCGCAGGAAGAATTAGATACACTGATAACTTCCTCACCTGATAAGGATAAGATCAGTATATGGCTATTCAGTAGCAACGAATGGATTGGCTTCGCTGCATTTTGCAAACAATTTCCTGATGCTTTTAGGAAAACAAGGAATACTTCTACAGAGAACAATCAAAAGAATATAGGAGCAACTGTCAATACTAATAAGTCAGGCAGCTCTCGCTGGCTGAAGAAATCTTTATATGTGCTATGTGTTGCCACCATTGCTTTTCTTGTTTTCAACTTTACAAAAATAAAATGGAAAGAAGCTGAACAATTAACCACATCCGCTATCAGGCCGGCCAATGTCCCGCCAATGGATATGGACTCTTTGATAGCAGACATTGAAACGGTGAGAGGAAAAGCAATAGATAAGCATACAAAAGCAAATCTCCGGATGCGCAATACCTGGCCGGAAAGAATTTTATTACAATTAAAATCAGACAAAGAATCAAATGATGGAGACTCCCGTTTCTTTAACATTGATGTAATGCTTGATAACACCACTGGCTTTACCATTGATAAGGCGATAGTTAAAATATCGGTATGGAATAGTAATAAGGTGACTTTTACTGACACACTTGCTTTTAACAACATTAAATACGATAAGCCTATTAAAAGGGAATTGGATTACAAGTATAAAGGCGATAGTCTTTCTGTTTCCTTTGAATCCATCAAAGCAAAAGCGTTCAACTTCTGTTACTCAGCTGCTACAAAAAATAATTCTGGCAATTATAATGATCGTTGGTTCTGTAGGGAATAACAACAAACTATAAACAAAAAACTACAAACTTTTATATGGCACTATACTATCTCCCCGTTTTAATTCGCAGCGACAGGTATTTTGTTACCCGGCTGGAACATACAGCGAAATCTGTTTCGGAAACAGATTTCAATTTTGTTGTGTTTGCAGAAGACAGGGTACTTACCCCGCTGCTTACGATAGAAGATCCGGCAAAAATTGTACTGAATCAGATGGCTCCATCCGGAAAGCAGGACATTCCATTGCGGGAATGTCATATTTCATTACAAAAGAATGGTGATGATTTTGAACTGATCATTAAAAAGAGCAGTTCCTTTTCAGTAGAGCCTTTTCAGGATGAAGAAACTGGTTTACGGCTTGATTATTCTGCCGATCAAAAAAGAGTCACCATAGGTATTTATAAATACCGGGTAGAGAAAACAGCGTTTAATCTCCGGGTTACATTGCAGCATGATGTGAAGGAGAATTATTCCGTAGAATTTCAGTTTACCATTGTTCAATCGAAAGATTGTCAGCGGGTAGTTATTGACTTTGGCAGTGAAGCCAGCCAGGTAGGATATAAAAATTGCGGGCCTCAATCAGCTATTGTTTCTTATGATATATTAGAGAATGTTATCAGTCAGTTGAATATTACAGATAATAGCAAAAACTGGAAACGGAATGATTTTTTGAATAATGAGGCCGGACAAAATATGCTCTATCGTTCTTTCTATGCGGTTAAAAAAAGGATAACCACCACAGAAAGAAAGACATTCCCTTTCAACTTCACCGATAATCTATTGAATGATGAGCTGAGGTTATTCATTACCCGGAAGGAAGTAGCCGCAACAGAATTTTCTTTCAGGGATGATTATGAGATCATACCCAATCTGAAATTAGGCATTGAAAAAAGCCTGCAACTTTCAATGGGGAACTATACAGAAGATTACAGCATCCGAACACATAAGAAGGAATTGATCAGCGCCGTGCTGCTTCGGTTGCTTCGTTTAATGATAAGCACTAAGCCTTCTTTTCAAAAAGGAGGTATGATCGTAACATTGCTGGTTCCTAATATCTATACTCAGCATGATGTGTTTGAAATGTTGAACGAATTAAGAACACAAACAGCTAATTTATTATCCTCATTGAAAATTAGTAGTGATGATCTGTATATCGAGTACGAAACGATCTCTGAAAGTGATGCGGCTTTTATGGGTTACCAGCAAACACATGCCGACGAAGTAAATTTATCGAATGGAGAAATTGCATTGGTGATCGATTGTGGTAAAGGAACTACTGATATTTCGATGGTACTGGCAGATGATAATGAGAATTATTCAAGCTTTTTCAGAACCGGGTTTGCCGGAGCAGGAAATGTATTGCTCTATGGCTTTGCAGAAGATTTTCTTACACAAGTATTACGGGCTATTCCGGGCAGCAATGATATTTCTGTAAAAGATTTTGTCAGCCGCCATATCCTCGACCAAAACCTGACAGCGGATGTGCTGAATTTTATCCAGCTGATGGAAGAGCAAAAGAAAAAGTTCAGCAAACTGCAACCGATAAGTGTTACAGCATTTTCTCAATTAGCAGAAAACTCTTTTAGTACAGAAAGAACGATTGGTAACCTGCATAAAGACCAGTCAACATTACTGCAATATGCTGATGTGATCCTTAAAGACAGAAGTATACGATGGGATGAGGAAGTAACAGGTATTATTGATAAGGCCACTGATTGTATTGTGCATTGCATTGTGGCCAGCATTAGCGATGTAATTACAAAAGACATTAAGAAAAGAATAAAAGCGGTAATGCTTAGTGGCCGGGCTTTTTATTTTGATGCATTGAAAATAAAACTGGAACGGCAACTGAAAGAATTGCTTGGTACCTCCATCAAAATAAATACAATTCCGCCGGGCCGGGCATTGAACAATAAGAATGTAGCCATACATGGTGCCTTTAGCGGCGCCTATAAGATCACTGACTTTACCGGCATTCCTATTGATAAGAAAGAAGGTTTGTCGAAGAATAACGATGTGTTGAATAATAATATCTATCTCTACAGGGGTATAAAGATCGAACCCGGCAATGATATTTTGTATAATGCGGCTGTTGTTAGGCGCAATAACCAGGAATTAAAATCCTTTAAGAATAAAACGGTTGATATCTATTTTACCCGTGACAATATTTATCTCCGCCTGATGGAAAATCAACGGGTAAAGGATGTGCGGTCTTTATACAGTGTGCTTACTTCTGTGGCCGAAACTTATTCACCGATACAGGATATGAAAGCTATCTCCATGTTTCCAGGTTACACCGGTGAGCTGGCTTCCATAAATGCTGTGTATAATGATATGATAAAGGAGAAAAAAACAGCGAATGAAAAACCAGTTAAGAAAAAGCAAGGCATTCTCCAGTTCTTTCAATTTTAAGATCAACAACATGATTATGCGTAATAAAATATATCTCACTTTGCTGTTGCTGCTACTATCAGCAGGTTTGTATGCACAAACGGATACTAAATCGATCAGGATAGTGGATACATTATCAGCAGCGGAAAAAAGCAGCCGGAATCCGGTCATCCTTCGTTCGGAACTGGACTCGCTGATAAAATTAAACCTTATCAATCTTCCCCAGCAAGAAGTTAAAGAACCAGAAAAAGTTGAAACAAACGATACGCAGCAATATATATTGGCTGGCCTTGCTTCGATTGTAGTTTTATTGATCATGGTGATTTATTTGTTGTTCCGTCACCAGCGAAAAATAAATAGAACCCTTGCCGGCTTACAGGAAGATGCAAAGCAATCGTCCGCAAGAACGGATAATGGCCTTTCTGCCCTAGCTAAAGACAAGAAGGGGAAACTATCTCCTCAGGCAATGGAGAATAAGATCAACGATCTGAATGCGGAATTACTGAAGCTATCCAAAGAAAATGAAGGGTTAAGCCTTGTAATAAAAGAGTACAATGGTATACAGCATGAGTATGATTCGCTAAAGCACGGCATTCAAAAGGCATACAAAGTAAAAAATTATCCCGGCTATGATAAGACCAAGGATGAAAAAGTAGCTATGCAAGCGGTTTTGGAAACGGAAAATGCCGTAGTGGGGTTTGCCTATGAAAAATTTTTAAAACCGATTCTGGCTATTACAGATGCTAACAAAAACAATCCTGCAAAGTTGAGCAAAGCCGATAATGAAAAATTATTGGACCTGTTAATTTCCCTTTCGCTTTTATACATAGAATACTTGTATCTGCGGGTAAATGAACTGGCAATTGGCGGACGCATTGCTGAACGGATAAAGGAATTTTCAAAAGGTAAAGGACCGGATACTTCATTACTGAAGAAAATGAACACCGAATTTGGCAGCAGGGCATTGGTGGTAAAAATTGCTTTGAATAAAGTGGAACTACACCAGTTATCTTATCCTGTATTTGATGAAACAAATTTAAATAATCAATAAGCCGCTTCATGCTGAAATTCTTTACCAGCCTCAGTTTTTTATATGCATTCACTATTGTGGTGCTGTTGTTGTATGGATTTTTCTTTTACAAAGGGTTTATAAAGAATGGTTACCAGAAAAGAAGATTCCCGGTTGTTTTCTTGTTGATCGGTGTTGCCTGTTTTTCATTTTTGTATTTTAATATTCATGCGCCGCTGAAGCTAAAAACATTCAGTAATCTCGATCATCATTTTATCCGGCATGAAGGCTTTAAAGTAGCAGGCAAAATAGAATTGGGAAGAACAGATACTGTTAATTACAAAACCAACTCCTATAATAGCTTTGTACTGCAAAAGAAGGAAGGCGGTCTAAAACTGATCTCCTCTTATTCGGAAGAGCCATTTTATACCGCAACAGAAAACTCTTATAAAATTCTTTCAGTTAATTATGTCGCCAAAGGGCATCAGCTATCTTTCCAATTAGATTCGGCTTATTTGAATATAAGATCAGTAGCCGATACAAGCTTTGAATTAAGTATTGGAAATACGCTTATTACAAAAACAGGAAAGACCATTCGGAAAGGGTTGAGTGGCTGGAATGTTTTCAAAGATGATATACAGTTTATAAACTCCACTTGGTATACCAATGAACAAGTTGTAAATGTACTTCAAAGTATACTGTTGCTGCGGGATGATGTTTCAAGAAATGGGGGCGGAGAACTAAAATATTTTTTATCAGGTAAACTGTTTGCGTATTGCCGGACAGTAAAATATGATGAAAACTTTATCACCATTGAAAATATAGCTTTTAATAAACCTATTGATGATAAAAGCACTGTTGTTTGGGGAATCAGTTTCCTGGACAATAACAAAAACCAATTCCAGGTTCAATATCTCGAGGCCGATAGTTTTGCATTACTAAATCGTTATCCGGTTTCATACCCTTTAACTGAGGAGGAGAAAGGTAACTGGACAAAGCATCATGTCAATAAATTCCTGGTGGCAGATGCAAAAGATATGGAACGGATACCAGCAGTTTTTAACGAGGGCTTTATGTTTGCTCCTTTTGATGGAGATAGTACAATTGATTTTTCCACGGTATTACTTACTTATCAAAAAGCAAAAGCCAATGCTCCCCTGAACTTACAGGCCCAATTTATGAATGGAAGGGGAATGCCGGTCATCAATGCTGGTAATAAATTACTCTTGCCAGCAAAGTCGGCAGATTTTAGCTGGATGTTTTCGGTGGAAAATTCTTTTAATTGGAATTTAGGGTCTACAAATTTATCAGCAGGCAACTGGCAATTACTTTTATTTGGAACATTACTGCTCTTTTTCCTGCTTGTTTTTTGTAGTTCGTTAATTAAGCCACCGTACCAGCTAAGCTGGATATGGCAATTGCTATCATGTGTTACTATTGTATTACTAACTACCCGCTTCTTTTTATATTGGCGATACAAAACATTTCCTCCTTATGAAGGATTAGACCTGCCATCTGCACAGCAATTGAATAGTCCCTGGAATTTTGGGATTATAGTTTTAACCGGAATTATTCTGGCAATTATTTTTGGATTTAATTTTCTGAAGTATTTGTATAACCGCATCCGTAAGCAGGCAGCTTCCATTTTAAAACTATCGTACCAGGAACCCAGCAGTAGCAAAATCTTTTTTACAGAGGATAACATTTCTTCTGTAATGAATAAGAATGCGTTGGTAAAGAGGAAAGGAGTAAGAGTTATTTTCTTTGCTGCATGGATATTTGTTTTATTGGCAGCGGGTGGCTTTGCTGCCTTCAATAATTTTGATCCAACAACCTGCCGCCACCTTGCTATTGGACTAATGCTGTGCTATTTTCTTTTTATTTATATTTCCTATCGACATTCTCCCTTAGTTATATCATCAGAAAAAAGCTGGTGGGGACTTAATACAGCCAAATCATTTGATATTATTATTAATAATCCGGTAAAGGTTTTGTTATCTGTGAGTTTGTTGGGTTTATTTGCATTCGTTGATATTGGCTTTGCAATTATCTTTCTCAATTTCTTATTATTTAATGAAGCATTTCTCTGTATCAACTATGCCATCGCTGGTTTATCAGCAGGTAGTAAGAAGAATGCTTCCTTATTTGGAATGCTGGGATTTATTTATTTACTGTCATTTGCCATCAATCTTGTTTACGGCTCTTATATATTCAAATACCTGCTGGAATTGCCCCAACTGCTTTATTTAGCAGGTTATGTTTTATTTGCTATTGCCATTTCTTATGCGGTGGTAAGATTATTACACAAGTCCAGCGAACGAAAACGAATACTGTCGGGTTTATCTTCAGCCATCTTACTTTTTGCCATAGCATTCCTTTTTTTCCCCAAGGAAAGAATTTTAAGCAAAGCTGCCGTTACAAAATACCGGATTGATGTAATGACAATGCCTGTTGATAAAGCCATTGAAGTAGCATATGAAGATGGTAAGACATACGAACCAGTTATCAGGGCTGCACAAAACCAATGGTTCATCAATACATTCATCTATGAAAGGAATAATCCATCTGTAAATAGTGTTGGGTTTAATTTATTGCCTCATGCACCACAAAATAAAGGAGCTAAATATAACGCACAGGCAACCGACCTTGTTGCCAGCCGCTTCTTCATTGCGGAACATGGTAAATGGTCTGTTTTGTTATATGTATTGCTGCTTTTAGTGCCCATCACATTGCTTGCCTCGTTTTATAAACTATATCCTGATTTTACAAACCGAATCAACGGTAACTATCCCACTATTACAGCCGGATTTTCCTTACTGAATTATTTATTGATAACTGCGTTACTGGTAATATTGGCCGCTACGGGACGGTATATCTTCTTCGGACAGGATTTACCTTTTGGTAGTATACTCAGCAAGCAATCGATCTTGTTTCCATCTGCCCTGATAGTGATAATTGTTTTTTTATTCAAACGTATTCCGTTGGAACAATACCCGAACAGAAGAAAACTTATACCCGGTTCAATTGTGTTTGTAGGGTTGGCCTTATTATTATTCCTGGTTAGTCCTGTATTTAATAAAGGAAAAGAATTTGGTGTGGCAGATATTGCTAAAGAAATGGATTCGCATGTACAACTTCGTTTGCAACCCTTGTTTGATTATTTCGATTCTTCAAAAGCTACCCGCAAATTGTCAATTTTCAAAAAGGATAGATTGTTTACTGATTCATTGCGAAAATTACTGGCAACTGGTTTTATAGATGATGCAGGAAAATATTTTAAAAAAGAAGTTGAAGCCTATACAAAAACTGATTTCTCCCGCCATCTTGATCAGCGAAGAATGCTGTATCTTGATCTCTATTCAGGGCGACCCCAATTAGCGGTGAACGATAATTATTTCCGGGTAGAACCACCGCCACATTTGCAACAATATTGGGCAGGGAATGTGTTTGGGGATAGCAGTAATTATAATATTAGTTTATGGTCTGCTGCAGATGGCACCGTTTCTTACAAAAGAATTACCGGCAGCTCAGCAGCTGAAAATACTAGCCTGGGAAATGGCCTACAACTTTTATTTACAAAAGTCGCAGCAAAAAATTCTGAAAATAAACTTTACCTGGTAAATAGTTCAGCATCGTCGTATACAATTGCATCGAAGGAAGGCAATAGCATGCTGTCACAGAATGATACGATTCAGATTCGTAATCCTGACAGAATACGGGTTGCCAATGCTAAAGGAGTGGATATTATTTTGGTAACACAGCCAGATGCATTTATGAAAAATTATTATGTAAACGGAAGCCGGTTTTATGTTTACCCACTAGCAGAAGATTTTATTTGGGCAAGAAATTTTGCGGAGAGTATCTCATCTGAGTACACTGCTAATGGGCAACCTCAAAAAAATGCTTTCGTATCATTAGACGCAATACTGATGGATTCTTTATCTGTAAAGATTAAAACAATGCTCAATGCAGATACATCCTATAAAAAAGGAGCCGAGTATGGAATTTGTATTGCTGATGGTAATGGAAGGCTGATTGCTATGTCCGATTTTATTAAAGAAATGAACAGGCCTGATCCAAATGATAAAGCAGCTTTTAGTAAAGTAATAATAAGTGACAATGGTTATGTCTCCCAATCACTATTAAGAAAACAAATCGGTAATATAAATTTATTGCGAATGAACCCAGGCCCGGGGTCTACCCTGAAGCCTATTATATTTTCTGCTGTAGCCTCCCAACTTAATCTTGACTGGGATAAGTTTGCTGCAGAAGGCTTTTCACAGAAACAAGCATTTTTTGGTGGAGAAAAAGTGGCTGAGTATGACTTTGAAAAAAACAATGGTCGTATTAGTTCTGTAGTAGACTATCTCAGGTATTCTGATAATTATTACCACTCTAACTTATTGTTGCTCGGCTCTTATTCACGACAAGGGTTGAGAGATTTATTGACCAAACATTTTGCCACCAAAAATCCTGAATCAAATTTTCATTGGCCCTACTTTAGTTATAATGGAAAACAATACTGGCTTAATGGATTTGAAAACTGGCCGGGTTATTCAAATGGTAAAGCCAATTTTGGCTCGGATAGTTCATTTGTATCAACAGGATTGTTTAATAATTATGGCATATACACCTTTCATGCAAGAAAGGGATATGATAAGTT
>CAZXMP010000086.1:0-17435 GCA_964641575.1 uncultured Chitinophaga sp.
GTAAACTGTAGTCAGTCCAAAAAGACAACAGTTTGTTAATTTTTGCTGCACGAAAATAAGGAAGAAGTAACTATATGGTCAAAAAATATATGTATGGTAATTAGTCGTTATAACAGGACTTATTATATAATAAAGGTCCTCGCAAACGATTGATTTGGTTGATTTTGGTTAAAATGGGCTATTCCGTCGGATTTGGTGCCTTCCATATTTACATCCCCCACAACTATCTGAACGCCGGTCACCCTTCCTTCTGTATTCCGTTTGAACGTAGCTGTACCACCAAAGGCAACAATATCAAACACATCGGTCTGTGTTTTACGAAGTTCCGTATTACCCATTGCAGATGTGGCAGATAATACTCCATTTTCAAGTACAACTGTTATTTCAGTAACAGGACTGCCTTCGGGAAAACTGTATTTGCCGGTAAAATGACTTAAAGAATCTGTTTGAGCCATTGCAGCATTAAAAGCAACAAATCCAATTACAAAAAGAAAAATTTTTTTCATGGTTGATTATGTTTTTAAGTAATAATAAACTTACGAATTGTTTTATGCCTGTTCAAAAATAATTGCTGCTCCTTGTCCTACGCCGACACACATGGTGGCAAGCCCATATTTAGATTCTGTTCTGTGCATTTCATGAAGCAATGTGGTGGAGATTCTTACTCCGCTGCAACCAAGCGGATGGCCGATGGCAATGGCACCGCCATTTACATTCACTTTTGCAGCATCAAGTTGCAATTCCTTCATACAGGCGATTGATTGTGATGCAAAGGCTTCATTTAATTCTACGAGATCAATATCTTTTATAGATAACCCGGCTCTTTGTAATGCTTTGTTTGTTGCCGGAACAGGGCCTATTCCCATTATGGATGGCTCAACTCCTGCTACGGCCATTGATTTTATTTTTGCCAGGGGTGCTAACTCATATCTCTTTAATGCTTCTTCACTAACCAGCAACATAGCCGCTGAACCATCATTAATACCCGATGAATTACCAGCTGTGACTGTTCCCTGTTTTATGAATGCGGGTTTTAAGGAAGACAATTTTTCCAATGTGGTTTCTCTTGGATGTTCATCATTTACCACCCAACTGATGAGCCCTTTATTATTCATTTCTACAGCAGCTATTTCATCCGCCCATTTATCTGCAGCTTTGGCAACAAAATATTTTTGTTGGGAAGCTAATGCAAATTCGTCTTGTTCATTTCTGCCGATCTTCCATTGTGCTGCTACATTTTCTGCTGTTTCGCCCATTGTATATGGATAATACAACGTTGATAAGTTTTTATTGACAAAACGCCAACCCATTGTTGTATCAAACATTTCTTGTGACCGGTTAAATGCATCAGTGCTTTTTGCTACCACAAATGGAGCTCTTGTCATACTTTCTACACCGGCAGCAATTACTATTTCTGCATCGCCACACATTATTTGTCTTGCGCCATCCATAATAGCCTGCAAACCTGAGGCGCAAAGCCTGTTAACAGTATTACCGGCAACAGTTACCGGCAACCCAGCCAACAAAGCTGCCATTCTTGCTACGTTTCTATTATCCTCGCCGGCCTGGTTAGCAGCACCAGCAATTACATCTTCTATTGCATTAACATCAACAGAAGAATTGCGTTGCAACAATGCTTTAATAATATAAGCCAGTAAATCGTCTGGCCGAATAGTACTCAACGCACCACCATACTTGCCTATCGGCGTTCTTACCGCATCAACTATGTAAACTGTATTCATAATATATTAATAGTAGCTGCAAGATAATTGATTCGTTATTGCCTTTACAGGCACAGCTGTTTATTATCTTTGCCGCATGGCAAAAAATACCATCCGGAATATACGAACACTTAACCTGGAAGAATTAGAAACCTATTTTGAAGAAATGGGGGAGAAAAAATTCCGGGCAAAGCAGGTGTATGAATGGCTTTGGCTGAAACCGGTTCAACATTTTGATGGAATGACGAATATCTCAAAAGCTATTCGCCAGAAATTGGCCACTGATTTTACTTTGCCAGGACTTACTGTTGATACAGTACAACATTCTGAAGACGGAACTATCAAAACCCGTTTTAAAACGCATGACGGACATTTTGTAGAAGGTGTTTTAATTCCCACCACTTCCCGTTTCACTGTTTGTGTGTCTTCACAAATTGGCTGTTCGCTGAGTTGTAAGTTTTGTGCTACCGGTTATATGGACAGAAAAAGAAATCTGGAGTTTGATGAGATATATGACCAGGTGGCCATTATTAATGAGCAATGTGAAAAAGAGAATGGAAAAAAACTGAGTAATATCGTTTTTATGGGAATGGGGGAGCCATTGCTGAACTATAAAAATGTATTGAAGGCTATTGAAAGAATTACATCTCCAAACGGAATGGGAATGAGTCCACGTCGCATCACTGTATCTACTGCCGGTGTTGCCAAAGGCATTCGCCAATTGGGTGATGATAAAGTAAAATTCAAATTGGCTTTATCGCTGCATGCAGCTAATGATGCGAAGCGGCATGAGATAATGCCTATTAATGACACGAACAATATTCAATCGCTGATTGATTCGCTGAACTATTTTTATATGCAAACGGAGAATAAAATAACTTTTGAATACATTTTATTCAAAGATTTTAATGACTCGTTGAAAGATGCAGATGAGTTGATCAAACTATACCGCCAGGTTCCTGCGGATCTTATTAATATTATAGAATACAACCCAATTGATTTAGCAAAGTTTCAAAAGCCGCAGGAAGAAAAAGTACAAGCTTTTATGGAGTATCTTGGCAAGCACCGGGTGAATGCCCGTCTTCGCAGAAGCCGGGGAAAAGATATTGATGCTGCTTGTGGACAGTTGGCGAATAAGAATTAGCCTTCCAACCTTCCGCAGAAGGGCTCAAGACTCCGTAATTGTAAAGATTCATTTCAATTTGCAAGATTCACATTCCGCATTTTATAAATGTAACAATAGTATTAAGGTATTCGCAAATGCTGAGTAGCGAACCGAACGATGAAGAGTGCGACGCAAGGAACAGTGATAGTAGTAACCTGCCTGCCGGCAGGCAGGTGCAGCTTGTTAAAAAAACTTTTTCATGCAACGCATAAAATGAATCCGCTTATAATCGATTTCAGCCCTTTACGAAGAAATTCATACTTCGGTTAAACCTAAACAACAATTACAGGTCTGTAGTACGTTAAAAAATTATAACAAATGCTGCCGTAGGTTAAGGTGAATATGCAGCGTCTAAAAACAAAAAATGATAACCATGAAGAAATTAATCTTATCCGCCTTGATAGTGTCAATGGCAATTGGAGTGCAAGCACAAGAAATCAAAGAAAGAAAATCTGATAAACCTGAGCGTCATGAAAAACATCCTGGTAAAAAAGGGCATCATGATGCAATGAAGCAATTGAATCTTACAGAAGATCAAAAAGCAAAATTCAAAACGCAGAATGAAAATTTTCGTATGCAAATGGCTGAGTTAAAAAAGAATGATGGTATTACTGTAAAAGAATCGAAAGAGAAGATGGCGGCTATCCGAAAAGATCATAAAGAAAAAACGCAAGCTATTCTTACTTCCGAGCAGAAAGCACAGTTAGAAAAATCAAGAACAGAAGGTAAAGCGAAATTTGAAGCAATGTCAAAAGAAAGAAGTGCTAAAATGAAAGCCAATCTTGGATTAACTGATGAGCAGTCTGCAAAAATGCAAAAGAATAGAGCTGAAATGTCTACAAAAATGAAAGCATTGCGTGAAGACAAATCTTTAAGTGACGAACAACGTAAAGAAAAAGTAAAAGAATTGATGAAGCAGCAAAAAGAAAGTATGAAATCAATTCTTACGGAAGAGCAGTTGCAGAAAATGAAAGAAGGTAAAGGACAACGTTCTGATAGAAAAGGAAAAAAGACAACTATATAAAAATTTTGCAGAAGAGAACCAGCCCGTTTCGATTACTTCGAAACGGGTTTTTTATTTTTAAAGGTTACACTCTTTTAGAAATGAGCACCCTCAAAAACTTCACTAAAATTTGATTTCTTATATTTGCGCCTCACTACTGTTGTAAAACAGCAAACTACTACACATGAAAAAGAAAGCCAGTCATTTCGACAAGTTTAAGCCTAAGAAGAGTAACGCCGCTATCAAAGAGCAATTCAAGCAGGAAAAAAGAAAATTCAAGAAAGAAAAAGAGGAGTTTTTTGAGAAAAAGAAAGCGGAAACAAGGGCTCAGCAGTCTGGACTGAGAAGCAGAGGTGCAGTTGTAAGTGCAACTCCTACCCCAATTACACATAGCCGCCCGCAACCTACAACGCAAATGCCGCTGAATAAATACATTGCCCATGCAGGTATTTGTGGCCGCCGTGAAGCTGCCGAGATGGTAAAAAAAGGATTGGTGAAAGTAAATGGCAAAGTTGTTATAGAACCTGGACATAAAGTATTGCCTACGGATGATATTATTGTAAATAACAAGAAGACATTTTTAGCAAAGAACCTGGTTTATATTCTGCTCAATAAGCCAAAAGATTATATAACTACAACCGATGATCCGCAGAATAGAAAAACCGTTTTAGATATTATTGGTAAAGCGACTACGGAAAGAGTATATCCGGTTGGAAGGCTTGATAGAAATACGTCTGGTGTTTTATTGCTTACCAATGATGGTGAGTTGGCGCAAAAATTAACACACCCAAGTAACGAGATAAAAAAGGTTTATCATGTTACGCTAGATAAAGAATTAACAAAAAAAGATTTTGACAAAATATTAAGTGGTGTAAAATTAGAAGATGGTCCTGCCAGTGTGGATGTATTGGCCTATGCTGATATGAAAGATAAAACACAGGTAGGTGTAGAAATTCATAGTGGACGCAATCGTATTGTTCGCAGAATATTTGAAAGTCTAGGATATGATGTAAAAGGACTTGATAGAGTAATTTTTGCTGGATTGACGAAGAAAAATATTGAAAGAGGTAAGTTTCGTTTTTTGAGTGAGAAGGAAGTAAGGGATTTGAAGCATTTTGGAAAAGGTAAATAGACCGCTGATTACATTGATTGATATGATTAACACTGATTATTACGATGAAACTCTCTGAGTTAATAATTTTTGAGAATGATGATTTTGTTGCGTTGAATAAACCATCTGGCTTATTATCTATTCCCGACAGAGAAGGAGAAGAAGTTTCATTGAAGAGTTTATTGCAGGAAAAATATACGCAAATATTTACTGTACATAGATTGGATAGAGATACAAGTGGGTTAATTGTTTTTGCAAAGAATGAGGCTACTCATAAACATCTTTCACAGCAATTTGAGGGGCGATTAACTAAAAAAATTTATACCGGGCTTGTAATTGGCTCTCCCGCTGAAACGAAAGGAAGCATTAATCTGCCACTCGCAGAAAATATGGTTCAGCGTGGTGTAATGATCGTTAACCGCCGGGGCAAAGAATCATTAACTGATTATGAGGTGATGGAAGATTTTGGATTGTACTCGTGGATGCAGTTTCAAATTCATACCGGTCGAACACACCAGATACGGGTGCATATGAAAGAGATCGGTCATCCCATAGTTTGTGATGAAGTATATGGTGATGGAAAACCTGTTTTACTTTCTTCGCTCAAAAAGAAAAAATTTAAGCTGGGTAAAGATGTGCTGGAAGAAAGACCATTACTGTCAAGACTTGCTTTACATGCTTATCAGCTAACTTTTACTACACTACAAGGTGAGCAAAAAGAATTGACAGCTGAATTGCCAAAAGATCTACGAGCTACAGTACAGCAATTGCAGAAATGGGTGAAGAAGAAATAATTTTTCACGCAAACCTGCCTGTCGGAAGACAGGGCAGCAAAGGAGCAACGACACAAAGAAATACAGAAGGCAATTATGGTTTTCTAACTCTTATCTAACGCCTGCAAAATATCATTCAGAATATCTTCAGGATGTTCTAAACCAACAGAGACACGGATCAGACCTGGAGTAATTCCAACTGCATTTCTTTCTTCTTCAGTTAATTTAGAATGGGTGGTAGATGCAGGATGAGAAGCAATGCTCCTGCTATCTCCAAGATTGTTTGTCATGGATAACATTTGCAACGCATTCAAAAAATGTCGACCGCTTTCAACTCCCCCTTTCAATTCAAAAGTTACAATTCCCCCGCCATTGCTCATTTGCTTTTTTGCAATCGCATATTGCGGATGCGTTTCCAGGAAAGGATATTTTACACTATTTATTTGCGGATGCGAATGTAATGAGGTGGCTAATTTAAATGCGGTGTCTGCATGCCTGTCCATTCTAACATATAAGGTTTCCAAGCTTTTCGTCAGTACCCATGCATTAAAAGGACTCATAGAAGGCCCCGTATTGCGAATGAATAAATATAATTGCTTAATTAATTCTTTTTTTCCTACAACTACCCCACCTAATACTCTTCCTTGACCGTCAATAAATTTTGTAGCGGAATGTAAAACCAGATCAGCACCGTACTGAATAGGTTGTTGCACTGCTGGAGTTGCGAAACAATTATCAACTACGAGTAAAATATTATGCTTTTTGCAAATTTTTGATACCAGCTCAACATCTATGATATCAAGTCCGGGGTTGCTTGGCGTTTCTACATATAGCATTTTAGTGTTGGGCTTTATCAACCCTTCAATGCTATCAGGTTTATTCATATCAAAGTAAGAAGATTCAATTCCCCACTTTGGTAAATATTTGGTGAGTATTGTATGTGTAGAACCAAATATTGCTGATGCAGAAATGATATGATCTCCTTTGCTTAAGAATGTCATAAAGGTTCCGAAAATTGCGGCCATGCCTGTTGCAGTTGCAATGCCATCTTCTGCTCCTTCTAATGCGGCAATTTTATTTATGAATTCATCGACTGTTGGGTTAGAAAACCTTGAATAAATATTTACCTCTAATGTATCATCGGCAAATGCATCTGCCATATCTTCCGCAGATTCATAAGTAAAGCTGCTGGTAAGAAATAAAGGAGTTGAATGCTCTTTTTGACTTGTCTTTTCTGTTTGTAATCGTATCGCCTTCGTTTCAGGATGCTGCTTTGCCATTTGCTGAATTATCTAATTAATAGGAGGGCAAAGATACAATGCGAGCATTAATATGAAGTAAGATTAATCATCACACACTACTATTCGAAAAAAATATATCGCCAAAATTATTGACGATATGTTTTTAGTGACACCCCGGTCGGATTCGAACCGACGTATAAGGATTTGCAGCCCTTCACCTATCCTCTCGGTCACAGGGTTGTTTTTTAAAATAGAATCCCCCACATAGCGGATTCCTCCAGTGAAACAATTACTAAAGTAAATACTTCACTTCAATGCTGTAAAAAAGTTGACATCCAGTTGCTATCTGGCATAAAAGTAGATTACTTTTATTACGCTATTGATTTTATAGACTATAAATATAAAAAATTACACCACTTTAATAATTATACGGAGACTCCATATAATTACCATTAGCCCAACACAAATAAGCATCGTTCGCAATGGTAACTTTCCTGCAAGTTTGGCTGCTATTGGAGCTGCAATTGTTCCACCAATCATTAAACCTGCAATTATCTGCCAATGCGTAATCCCGATAAACATAAAGAACGACATGGCACTTGCAAACGTTACAAAAAACTCACTCAAACTTACACTGCCTATAACATACTGGGGACTTCTGCCCTTTGCAATCAATGTGCTAGTAACTAAAGGCCCCCAACCGCCGCCGCCAAAACTATCCAGAAAACCTCCTGCACCTGCCAACCAACCTGCCCTTTTTACTTTTTTTATCGTTTTGCTTTTCTTATATGCCTGGTATAGAATCCGCACACCCAGTATTAAACAATAAACTCCTAATACAGGCTTAATGAAACCTGCATATTTTTCCCCAGCCCATACCAACGCACCAGCACCAGCAATTGCTCCCAGCACTCCGGGTATCACTAATACTTTGAAAAGCTTTTTATTTACGTTACCGAATTTATAATGACTATAACCACTGGCTGCACTGCTAAAGATTTCTGCCGTATGCACACTACCGCTTATTGCTGCGGGACTAACTCCCATACTCATTAATAAACTTGTACTGGTAACACCATAGCCCATTCCCACAGCACCATCTACCATCTGTGCAATAAATCCGGCTACAATAAAAAGATAAAAAGAACTGTCAATATTTGACTGAACTGATTGAACAAGCGAAGCAAGACTGGCATAACCAACATACTCCAAAACAAAAAAGCCAATAATCATTAATGCAAAAAGAACTAATGAAACAGTTGCAATCCGCTTCCATTTTCTTTCATTACGAATATTGCCATGAATCTCTTCAGGTAAACCTATATTTTCAGTTTCACTGGCAGTATGCACAATTACTTCAGCATCAGCAACCGGACTCTCCGTTGACAATGCTTTATTAATTACCGAGAGCCCATTTAATTCTTTACCTGGATAAATCATAGTAATTATTGTATCAATACTGCAGCAACGGTAGCATTACTTGTTTCATCAATCAAAATGGCATTACCATTTACATTTAATTTTTGGAATGAATCATACACAATAGGAGAAGCCGTCTTAATGGTAGCTTTTACTACTTCATTCAGTTTTACATTTCCTTCTACTGGTTGTTGTTGCAAACTGTTTACGTCTAGTTTATAATCAATTTGTTTCACTATTGCTCTTACCAGGCGACTATTGTGTTGCAGGTAATATTTATTTCCCGGCACCAGCGGCTTATCGTCTAACCAGCAAAGCAATACTTCCAGTTCATTACTCACCTGTGGTTGATTATCAATTTTAGCTATCGCATCTCCCCTGCTTATATCAATATCATCTGCTAGTTGAACTACTGCACTTTGCGGAGCGAATACTACATCAACTTCCTCCCCACCTACTTCTAATTTGCTGATTGTCGTCTCAATTCCATTTGGTAATACAGTTACCTTGTCTCCCTTTTTATAAATTCCACTAATTACTTTACCTGCGTAGCCACGGTAATCATGTAAGTCATCTGTTTGCGGACGAATAACTAACTGCACCTGGAATCGGGCATCCGTTAAATTAATATCATTATCAATTTCTACTTCCTCTAACAATTCAAGTAATGGCTTACCAGTGTACCAATCAATCGCTGTTGATTGTTCAACGATATTATCTCCATTCAATGCGCTGATTGGAATATAGGTCACATCATTCAGCCCTAATTGTTTGGCTACTTCTGCATAATCAATTACAATATTATTATACACATCATTCGAATACTCCACCAGATCCATTTTATTAATGGCTACCACTACATGTGGAATTTTCAATAAGGATGCAATAATGGAATGACGACGGGTTTGTTCCACTACGCCTTGTCTGGCATCAACCAGTATAATAATAAGATTGGCATTTGATGCTCCCGTAATCATATTCCTGGTGTACTGCACATGTCCCGGTGCATCAGCAATAATGAATTTTCTCTTCGGTGTTGTGAAATATCTATATGCAACATCAATTGTAATACCTTGTTCCCTCTCGGCTCTTAATCCATCGGTCAACAAAGCAAGATCAACAGAACCATCCGTCCTGTTTTTGGTTGATTTTTCCAACGCTTCTAACTGATCGATCAAAATATTTTTACTGTCGTATAGTAAACGACCGATCAAAGTACTTTTTCCATCATCAACACTGCCTGCGGTTATAAATCTTAGTAAATCCATTGTGTTATTTTTAGTCCGAAAGTCCGGGAGACCGGAAGTCGGAAAGTAATATTTCGAATAGCCAAATATGCTTTACAATTGCAGAATTTTCTTTCGGACTTTCTGGCTTACCGTCTTTCCGACTTTTCTAGAAATATCCATTCTTCTTTCTGTCTTCCATCGCTGCTTCAGTAACCCGATCATCAATTCTTGTTTCTCCCCGTTCACTTATTTTGGTAGAAATTATTTCGTTAATCACTTCATCCAATGTAGAAGCGGTTGATTCTACAGCCGCCGTACAAGTCATATCCCCAACGGTGCGATATCGAACTTTCTTTGTAGTGATCACATCTTCCGCTCCCGGTTGCACATATTCACTCATAGCCACTAATTGCCCTTCATGCTCTATCACTTCTCTTTCATGCGAAAAATAGATTGAAGGCAAGTCAATATTTTCCTTACGTATATAATTCCAAATATCCAATTCTGTCCAGTTACTGATGGGGAACACTCTTACATTTTCTCCCTTATGAATTCGCCCATTATAAATATTCCATAATTCCGGACGTTGCAATTTGGGATTCCATTGTCCAAATTCATCCCGCACCGAAAAAATTCTTTCTTTGGCCCTTGCTTTTTCTTCGTCTCTTCTTGCACCACCAATGCAGCAATCAAATTTGAATTCTTCTATCGTATCGAGCAGCGTATAAGTTTGTAACCAATTGCGGCTCGGAAATTTTCCTTTAGGTTCTGTCAGGCTTCTTTGTTTAATGGTGTCTTCTACTTTTCGCACCGTCAAGGTTGCCTTTACTTCGTTTGCTAATTGATCCCGAAATGCCAATGCCTCAGGAAAATTATGTCCGGTATCAATATGTACTAAGGGAAAAGGAATTTTTCCCGGCGCAAATGCTTTTTTTGCCAGGTGAACCAGGGTAATGGAATCTTTACCTCCACTAAACAGCAGAGCAGGACGTTCAAACTGCGCTGCTACCTCCCGGAATATGTAAACACTCTCTGCTTCCAGCTCCTCCAGGTAGTTTAAATGATAGTTACTCATAATAATATTTTCTTATCAGTCTACTTTTATAGTAGACTTTTTATTCAAAAAAAATTTACACCGCTATTTTATTTTACTTTCGTGCAAGCCACATTCTTTTTGTGATGTTTCCCACCACCAGCGGCCAGCTCTGGCATCTTCACCCAATTCAATGGCTCTTGTACATGGCGCACATCCTATACTTATAAAACCTTTATCATGCAAATGATTGTAGGGTACATTATGTTGATTAATGTACTCCATCATATCATTATAACTCCACCGTATTAGCGGATTGAATTTGTATAACTGCTTTTCATCCGACCATTCTATCATTGGCATTTGTTCTCTGTTGCCCGACTGCTCAGCTCTTAACCCGGTTATCCAGACCTTCGCTCCTTTTAATGCCCTGTTCATTGGTTTTACTTTTCGGATAAAACAACATTCTTTCCGATTGTCAACCGATTCATAAAAGCTATTAATACCCTTTGTGTTTACAAACTGCTCTATGTCCGTTGCTTCCGGAAAAAAAACATCGACGCCTTTTTTATACCGGGCCGTAGTTCTGTCAAGCAACTCATATGTTTCATTAAATAATCTACCTGTGTCAATTGTAAATATTTTAACCGGAAGGTTATTCTTAAAAATAATATCTGTGAGCACCTGGTCTTCCTGGCCTAATGAGGACGAAAACACAACCCCTTCAGAAAACAACCGGGTAACTAACCCAATGGCTTCCGGAACGGTACTTCCTTCAATTGCTTGTATTTGATGAAGACTCAGCATTATAAATTAGGCTGTGGTGTATAACGTAAGTAGGGTTTTACTACTTTAACTCCCTTTGGAAATTTCTTTATCGCATCTTCGGTAGAAACTGCCGGTACAACAATTACATCTTCACCCGATTTCCAATCGGCGGGTGTTGCTACGCTATATCCTGCTGTTAATTGTAAAGAGTCAACAACTCGTAACACTTCATAAAAATTTCTCCCTGTTGATGCAGGATAAATGATCATCAGCTTCACCAATTTATCGGGCCCTATCACAAAAAGCGAACGAACCGTTACAGTAGCAGAAGCATTTGGATGGATCATGTCATATAGAGTTGCCACATTCCTATCTGCATCAGCAATTATTGGAAATCCTACTGTGCAATTCTGTGTTTCATTAATGTCTTTTCTCCAGTCAAAATGTTTGTCCAACGGATCAATACTTACCGCCAATACTTTTACATTCCGTTTTGCAAATTCTTCCTGTAATAGAGCAGTTTTACCAAGTTCCGTAGTACAAACAGGGGTGAAGTCGGCAGGGTGTGAAAATAAAATAGCCCATTCATCGCCTATAAAATCATAGAAATTAATTTCTCCTTCCGTTGTTTGAGCCGTAAAATTTGGCGCTGTATCTCCCAGTCTTAAAGACATAGTATACAATTTTAGTAGACTGCAAAAATAGGGGTAAAAATATAGCCTACCAAGACGATAGACTATTTTTATGATACAGTACGCAAACGACTGTTTGCTGTAGTATAGATCAGACGATCAAGTCTTTAAGAGTCCTGTTTTCTACGATATTCAAGGTTGCATCTCTAACTTCCAGCATCATATCATGCAAGCCGCAATGTTTTTCATCGCAATTTTTACATCGCTCATAAAAGTAAAGGCTGACGCAAGGTAACATAGCGATTGGGCCATTTATAAGCCGGATTATTGTTGCTACTTTTACTTTTTCAGGGCTTTTGTTAAGAAAATAACCTCCCCCTTTTCCTTTTTTGCTATGCAGAATGTCAGCTTTCTTCAATTCCAGCAAAATATTTTCCAAAAACTTCAGTGGAATTTTTTTCTTTTTCGCAATTTCAGAAATAAGTACAGGTCCCTGATTATACTTTGCTGCCAGATACGCAAGTGCCTTAAAGGCGTATTGTGATTTTTTTGAAAGCATAGTGACGCCTAAATTACTGAATAACTAAGTTATAACTGATTAGCGAGTTCTTTTTCAACATGGCGGATACGCCGCAATACTTTTCCAACGACAGATCAATTGCCTTTTTAACCTTGTCCTCGTTTTCTTTTGCTGTATTTATTTTATAAGTAATTAGTATTTCCTTAAACACTTTAGGATGCTCTTCAGTTTGTTCAGCCTCTGCTTCAATAGAGAAATCAGAAAAAGCCACTTTCATTTTTCCTAGAATGTCAACCACATCTATACCCGAGCAACCAGCAAGTCCTGCTAGTAACAAAGCTTTGGGACCAAACCCATTCTCCCGATTTCCATCCAATTTTATGGTACTATGCTCATGCAGGCTTTCAAATTCATGATCTTTTTTCCAGGTTGTAATTGTTTTCATATTATACTAGTTCATGTTTTTTGTTCTGTGATACATTTTCTAACGTCCAGTTGATCCGATGTTCAAAATTGTTCTTTCTCTCGATACAATTGCTTTTATTACAAATGCGGCAAGAAAAAGGTAAACATCCGTCGGAATGAACGAACAATTCAAGCGACTCGCCAAATTCCTTCCTGATTAATACAGCTAATACATCTATCTCCTTGTGACCTTCATGAATGTTAAGATACCATGGTACTGTAAGGTGGCAATCCACATGCAATACATTCCCATATTTAATTACCCGAAGGTTATGTAAATCAACCCAATTCTCCTTACGGTTTGCATTTAACAAAGTTACCATTCTTGTAAGCAACTTTGTATCTGCTTCATCCATAATACCAGCAATAGAATGTCTCAAAATTTTATAACCAGTATACATTATAAAAATGGCAAAAAGAATTGCAACTAAACTATCAATCCATTTGTACCCGGTATAATAAAGCAGAATAAGGCCGATTATAATACCAACCGTTGACCAGGTATCACTTTGCAAATGCCTACCACTTGCCGTTAATGCTAATGATCCATTCTTCTTTCCTATACGAAGACAAAAAAAACCTATTACAAAATTTACAATTGCTGTTGCAGCAACCAGCCAAATTCCATAATCAATTTTTTGAAGTTCAACAGGATTGATAAGATTCTGTAAAGCTTTATATAAAATAATAGCCCCGGCACTTCCGATCAATGTGCCTTCAATTGCTGCGGAAAGAAACTCGGCTTTGCCATGTCCATAAGGATGGTCCATATCCCGTGGCTTAGCAGCTACGAATAAACTAAATAAACCAATAAACCCTGCGGCTACATTTACAATGCTCTCTAATGCATCGGTAAGAATGGAAACTGAATATGTTGAATAGTAAGCAACGAATTTTACTACCAGCAATAGTACAGAAACTACAGCTACCCATTTTTGAACAGTAAGATTTTGTTGTGCTTTACCCAAAGGTTAATCTCCCATGTTTTCTTTTGCATATTTTACCCATTCCTTACGGGCAAATATTAAAAATGCCGGTGGTGTGTTTGAAAATTGATACTCACTTTCATACTTTCCCATTGTTCGTTCCATTTCTGCGAGTTCATCTTTTAATTGCGTAGTTCCTTCAAGATTAGCATTATCCTCTGTAATGTTAAATGTCATTCCCTCTTCATAAGCAATCCATCTTGTACCATTAAGCATATGGTTTTTACCATTCTCTCTTAATACAAGTGTCATACCAGAGGGGGATACATCGCTGCGACAAGCCCTAGTATACTGAAACTTAATTTCAGCAAACCCGTTATTGTCCAAATCCGTAATAGTAGTAGAACCCGGAATAAAATCACAAAGTAAGTCAAATGAGCAGGATTTCTGATCATCTGTAGATGTTCTAACAGTTCTGTATTTACCTTCTTTAACTAAGTAATGAGCTGTATGTACAAAACCAGACTCCGCTTCTTCATCAAATTCATTTAGCCGTTTGTCATTTTTTGTTTCATGAAATAATACAAAAATATTTTTCCCCAAACTATCTGTCCATTTCCAGGCTTCGTTGAATGTTCCATATACGGTTATTTCAGCAGGCAACTCCTGCATACTGATTTTTTGAGGTTTCATAAAATCAGCATTGGAAACAACATTCCCTGAATTTTTACCGGTTTGGGAATCCTTATTAGTAGAAGAGTTGCAGCTTAAAAACAAAATGGCTAATACGAATAAATAAACTTTCATAAAACCTTGCTTTTTTACTCCCGAATGTAATAAAATAAACCAACTTAATGGGTTACAGAATTAATTTACAGCGTATTGAAAATTTATTTTGTTTTCTTGGATCCAATAAAATTTCGGATAGCTCTGAAAATTTTTGAATAAAACTCTTTATTAAAAAGTTGTGAGTCATGCATGGCTTTATAAATGAGAAAAAAGGCGATAGGAAGTAGTATAAAGGTTGCGAGCCACATTCCAGCAAAAGGGCTCATATTATCTTCCTTTGCAAATTTTTCACCAGTAGTGCTAGAGAAATAAAATAACATAAAGAAGATAATAGAGAAAATTAATGGAGTACCCAATCCCCCTTTTCGGATGATGGAACCCAACGGTGCACCAATTAAAAACAAAACCAGGCAAGCCAATGAAAGAGAAATTTTACGATGCCACTCAATCTGGTGCTTACGCAGGTTTCTTTCTTTCTCCCACATAATATTTTTTAGCGACTCGGCACTAATGCGGACCGAAGAAGCAACACTTTGCACCGATTGACTTACTTGTGATTTTGCAGAATCCGGCAATAGCAAGTCAAAACTTTTTACCTTAGTTGCCTTGAATGTATCAGGTATTTTTTTCTTATCCCAAACAGAATCGATAATCCCTGTAAACCTTAGTTGCCGGAACATATCTGTTACGTTCTGGTTTTCAATTTTGCTGTTATCTTTTTTTAATGAATCAATTGCTTTTTCCAATTGACGCATACTAAACATTTTCTCATTATTCCTGTTTACACTATCTGCAGTCCGATTATTAAATCCTAAGGAGCTTAAATCAAATCGCTTTTTGTATTCCTTAAATCCTATTCGTATAAACTCTGAATTCCTTTCATAGGTATTTCCTTTTTCCTCGTATCGCCATCCGTCTTTCAGGTTGAATTCCATAAAACGTTTATCTTCTGTAATCCGCATGATGCCGCTTTTGGCAATGATGAAATTGTCTTGCAACGGATTGCCCTGCTCATATACTATCACATCTCTTATTACACTATCATTTGCTTCTTTTGTACCAATCTTAATGGAGAAGCCGCTTATCTTATCATAGAAAACACCTTCTTTTAAATCAAAAGCTGGTTTTGCATACACAATATCCGACAGCAATGTTCGCTGCTTGAGGTTAGCTACGGGTATTACATAATTAGCAAAAATAAAAGCTACTCCTGAAAGAATTAACGCCACAAAAAATAGTGGCCGCATAAAACGTAGCAACGAAATACCTGCTGATTTAATGGCCACCAATTCAAACGTTTCACCAAGATTGCCAAACGTCATTAAAGAAGAAAGCAGAATGGCAAGCGGTAATGCAAGCGGAACTAATGTAGCGCTGAGGTACCAGATAAATTCAAGTATTAAACCAGTACTTAGTCCTTTGCTCACAAAATCATCAATATACAACCAGAAAAACTGCATTATTAATACCAGCAACGTAATAAAAAACGTAGCGATAAAAGGACCAATAAAGGCCTTAACAATGAGCTTATCTAATTTTTTGAACACTTATCTTTAATGTATGAGTGGCGCAAAAATAAGGCTTTCAGAAAAGGAGATGGAACTGGTTACTAATGCGGAGGTTATTTTAACAAAGAATGCCATAATTGAGAAAGCAAAAACATTGCTGGCTATATTGCAAACTGCAGCCGAAGAAGTCATCAAGACCTATTCTCATTTATTTCCGGCAGCAACTCTTTTACCCCACCCCAAAATTTCAAGAGGCGAAAATTACAGGGGTCTTCCTTATCTCATGTTGGATTACCCCCGTTGTTTTGATAAAGAAAATATTCTGGCTATCCGTACTATGTTTTGGTGGGGAAATTATTTCAGCATCACCCTTCATCTTTCCGGCAAATACAAGGAGCAGTATCAACAAAAAATAATTGCTGCATTTGATGCTATTGCTGCCAGCGGATTGTTTGTGGGCATCCATGAAAATCAATGGGAGCACCATTTTGAAAAAGATAATTATGCAGCGGTCAACGATTTTTCAGCAACAGAATTTAGCGAACTCATCCAACAACAAGAATTTTTGAAATTGGCAAAAAAAATCCCACTTACACAGTGGGATGATGCTAAAAATATAATACTAGTAGCGTATAGCAATCTTGTAAAGCTATTAAAAGGTTAATTACCCAGCCTATGAAAAAGCTCTTTTACCTGGTAATCCCATAAACGGCTTTGGTCTTTAATCTCTTTTTTCTCAGCAAAATCCTTGATGATAAGAATAGTCTGATTGGTAATTTCAGACTTATCAATCCGAAACTCAAAGTATTCTTCTTTAGGAGCAGTTTGCCAATGAAAGCGGATAAATTTATCTTGTTCGCTTTCCAGCTTATCCGCCTTCTCAAAAGTGCCATTCCAGCCAAAATAAAAGACATTGTCTCTTTCATCTACTTTATCTGCAAACCATTCTCCTAATCCGGCAGGAGTGGAAAGAAATTCATATAATATTGAGGGAGAGCAGCGAACCGGGAACTCCAGGGTATATAATTGTTTACTCATTCTTCTTGCGCCTCAAGCTTGGCGTTTGTTGCAATAATAGAGAAATAATGCTTGCCACAAAATATTTTATAGGTTATTTTTCCCCCTTTTTAGT
>CAZXMP010000087.1:0-17313 GCA_964641575.1 uncultured Chitinophaga sp.
ATGCGAAAATTATTATTTATTGCAGCACTTATTGTAGGCGTAAGTGGTATCGCAACAGCCCAGGATAAGACCCAGTTAGAAAAGGAAAGGCAAGAGCTTCAACGGGAGTTGAAGGAAATGGAAGGAGCCTATAATAAAATTAAAGGGCAAAAGAAGCAAACTTTAGGACAGCTAAGTGTACTGAACAGGAAAATACAGTTACAGGAACAGTATATCAACAGCATTAGTAAAGAACTTAAATCAATTGATGATGATATTTACCTGAGCAATCTGGAAATATATCGCCTGCAAAAGCAACTGGATACTTTAAAATCGCAATATGCAAAAACCGTAGTATATGCTTACAAGAATAAAAGTAATTACGATTACCTCAATTTTATTTTTTCATCCAGCAGTTTCAATGATGCGGTTAAACGAATTGCATATTTAAAAAGCTACCGGGCTTACAGGGAAAAGCAGGTAACAACAATTCTTGAAACACAGGATTTAATTGCCAAAAGAAAACAGCAGCAGTTGGGTCGAAAAGTCCAGAAGAACGAGGCGCTGACCAATCAAACAAAACAAGTAGGTGAATTGGCGGTACAAAAGAAGGAAAAGGATGCGGTTATTTCTCAATTAAAATCAAAAGAAAAGGATATTCAAAAGCAAATAGCCACTAAGAAAAAGAGGGATAAGGATTTGAACAATGCGATAGTAGCTATTGTAAGAAGAGAAATTAAAGCAGCTGAAGATAAAGCCAAAGCAGAGGCAAAGGCAAGAGCTGAAGCAGATGCAAAAAAGAAATCAGAGGAAGTGGTAAAGAAAACTGCCAATCCAACTACTCCGGTAGATGAAACAAAAACCGCAACAACAAAAACTACTACAGCACCAACTACCACTACTGCTAAACGAAATGAGCCTACTAAAAAGCCAGCTAGTTATCTTGATTTGAATGCCAAAGACGTAGCACTGAACAGTAGCTTCCAGGCAAATAAAGCCAAACTGCCATGGCCGGTTGATAATGGAATAGTTACCATGAGGTTTGGAAATAATAAGATTGAAAACACATTGCTCACTTTTGACAATCCCGGTATCACCATTTCTACTCCTTCACCCGGCGCAAATGTAAAAGCCGTTTTTGATGGAGAAGTGGTGGGTGTTTATAACCTGGGAGATGGTATGGCTGTTACAATTCGCCATGGTAAATACTTTACTACTTATAGTAATTTGAACGGAGTTGGAGTTACAAAAGGAACGGTTGTAAAAACCGGACAATCAATTGGAAGGGCAGGAAAAGATGATGATGGAAGCGGCGGGCAGATTGATTTTATTTTAATGATTGAAAGCAAAAACATTGATCCGTCCCCATGGTTGAGAAGGTAAAAAAAATTTATTGATATAATAAGAAAGCCCTGAAATATTCAGGGCTTTCTTATTTATAGAAACTTCTCGTAAAGCTTTTCATACAACGGAACGATATTAGCGATGTCAAAAATCTTAGCATGTTCTGCTGCATTTTCTTTAAAGGTTTTTAATGTAGCATCATCTTTTAAAATAACCATTGCCTGGTTACTCATGGTTTCAATATCTCCTACATTGGCCATATAGCCTGTTTTGCCTTGAATGTTTATTTCTCCAAGCCCACCTGCATTAGTAGATACAACCGGAACACCGGCTGCCATTGCTTCCAATGCTGCCAAACCAAAACTTTCATATTCGGATGTCAATAAAAATAAATCAGCTATGGCCAATATATCTTCCATTTGCTCTTGCTTACCAACGAAACGAATTTCATCGTCAATACCTAACTCTCTTGCCAGGTCTTCAGCAGTAGAACGTTCCGGACCATCACCTACAAATAATAATTTAGAGGGAATTTGTTTATTTACTTCGGCAAAAATTTTTACTACATCCTGTACTCTCTTAATTTTTCTGAAATTTGAAGCATGCATTAAAACCCGTTCTCCATTGGGTGCAATAACTTTCTTGAATGCATCAATAGGTTTGCGACTAAAACGGCTTACATCAACAAAGTTTACAATAACTTCAATTTCTTTTTTGATGTCGAAATGTTTAAATGTTTCATCCCGTAGGTTTTGTGATACAGCGGTGATGGCATCACTTTCATTTATGGAAAATGTAACCACTGGCGCATAGGTTTTATCTCTTCCCACCAAGGTAATATCGGTACCATGAAGTGTAGTGATAACAGGAATATTCTTTCCTTCTTTCTTTAAAATTTGCTTGGCCATGTAGGCCGCCGAGGCATGGGGAATAGCATAGTGTACATGCAGCAGATCAAGGTTATTGTTTTTTATAACGTCTACCATTGTACTGGCCAAAGCAGTTTCGTATGGTGGATAATCAAATAAAGGATATGTGGGTACCTGTACTTCGTGGTAAAATATATTTGGAATAAACCCATTTAACCTTACCGGTTGCTGATAGGTAATAAAATGAACCATATGGCCTTTTTGAGCCAGGGCTTTGCCCAACTCAGTAGCTAAAACTCCGCTACCGCCAAATGTTGGATAGCAAACAATACCAATTTTCATAATGTATTATAATCTGGTTATCGAAGGTAACAGTTTTAAAGGAGTATGGTTTACCGCTTGTCTTAAATCTTTAATGACATTTCAATTATCTTTATCGGAGACTTAATATAATGCTGAGTAACGAACAGAACGATGAAGGTGATTATTCTTTCCTTTCACTGAAAGAAAAGAATAACAGAACAAGTTCGCAAGTGACGATGATAGTAGCTATGCAGCTGGCAAACAAAAATTGTATTTTAATTTAATAAATATCACCAATGAGAAAACTGTCTGTTTTGTTCATCCTTCTCTTTTCAGTAATTGTGGCATTCGCACAGAAAGAAGACTCGGCTTTTATTAAACGGATTTCGGATGAGATATTAATTAATGGGAAAGCCTATGAGAACTTGCGGCACCTTACTAAAAACATAGGAGCAAGATTGGCCGGTTCGCAGGGAATGGTGAAGTCTGAACAGTGGGGTTTAAAAATAATGCAGGAAAGTGGAGCAGATAAAGCGTATATGCAGGAATGTATGGTGCCTTATTGGGTAAGGGGCGGAGAGGATAAAGCAGCACTCAAAAAAAAGACAGCTGGTGCTACTGAATGGACACCAAAAGCACTGGATGTAGTAGCACTCGGAAATTCAATCGGAAGTGGAAAAAATGGCATTTCAGGCGAAGTGATTGAAGTAAAATCTTTTGATGAACTAGAGAAAAGGAAAAATGAGGTGAAAGGGAAAATTGTTTTTTACAATTACAAATTCAACCCCACATTCATTCGTACTTTTCAGGCATATGGCGATGCTAATAAATACAGAGGACAGGGGCCAAGTATGGCAGCAAAATATGGGGCTTTAGGAGTAGTTGTGAGAAGTATGAGTCACAGTACAGATAATAATCCGCATACAGGATCTACCCGGTATGATTCAGCATATGCTAAAATTCCGGCTGTAGCAATTGGGTTACAGGATGCAGATTGGTTAAGCACTGAAATAAATGCACAGGCAGAAACAACTAAACCTGCACAATTGCGACTCGAGCTATTTACAAACGGCCACTTTTTACCTGATACAATTGGACATAATATCATTGGAGAATTAAAGGGAGCTGAATTTCCAGAGGAAATAATAACTGTTGGTGGCCACCTGGATAGTTGGGATAATTGCGAAGGAGCACATGATGATGGTGCTGGTTGTGTACAAACCATAGAAATAATGAGAGCTTTTAAGGCGTTAGGTTATAAACCAAAACGAACAATTCGTTTTGTGTTATTTGCAAATGAAGAAAATGGTTTGCGTGGCGGAAACAAATATGCAGAGGAGGCCAAAGCAAAAGGCGAGAAACATATTTTCGCATTGGAGAGTGATGCGGGAGGATTTACACCACGAGGTTTTGGAATGACTGGAACTGATGAGCAATTCCAGAAATTTTTAAGCTGGAAGCCCTTGATAGCTCCCTATGGATGCACTGAATTTAACCGCGGAGGCGGCGGGGCAGATATTGGCCCGCTGAACCGAGCTTTTAAAACGCCAACGGCAGGATTGAATCCGGATTCACAACGCTACTTTGATATTCATCATGCCCGTAATGATGTGTTTGAGGCGGTGAATAAAAGAGAATTGGATTTAGGTGCAGTGAATATGGCGGCGTTGATCTATCTCGTTGATAAATACGGAATGTAATTATGAAACTAATTTCTCAATTGCTTTTTGAACCGATGCAAAAGGAAAAGTACTAACCACTTTTTGCATCTGTTTTTTTATTTCTTCCGTACAAAGGTTGCCAATGCTTCCCTCATGGGTATGATTTATGGAGCTGTTGTAAGTAAAGTTCCCGGCTTCAATATCTAAACCTACTTTTTTATACGCATCACGGAAAGGCTTTCCGTCATTTACCAACTTGTTTACTTCTTCTACACTAAAGAGATATTTATATTTCTCATCGGTCAGAATATCTTTCTTTATTTCAATATTTGACAACATTAGTCCTGCCATTTCAATGCAGTCTTTTAATGTGTTAAAAGCAGGGAATAAATGTTCTTTCAGTAATTGCAGATCCCGGTGATAACCAGATGGTAGGTTGGTTGTCATCATCATTATTTCATTCGGTAGTGCTTTTAGTTGATTACAACGGGAACGGATGAGTTCAAATACATCCGGATTTTTTTTATGCGGCATAATGCTGCTGCCGGTTGTTAATTCTGCTGGAAAGCTGATGAAGCCAAAATTTTGATTCATGTATAAGCAGGCATCCATGCTCAACCTTGCCAATGTATCAGCAACATTTGCTAATGACTGTGCAACGATGCGTTCTGCTTTTCCTCTTCCCATTTGCGCATACACTACATTGTAATTCAAATCATCGAAGCCGAGCAGTTTCGTTGTAAATGTTCTGTTGATTGGAAATGAAGAGCCATAGCCTGCGGCAGAACCTAAGGGATTTTTATTTACCACATCGTAGGCTGCTTTGATTGTTACTACATCATCCACCAAACCTTCTGCATACGCACCAAACCAAAGCCCAAAGGAAGAAGGCATGGCTAATTGCAAATGTGTGTATCCAGGTAGGAGATCAGCTTTATATTTTTCACTTTGCGATTGTAATAGTTCAAAGAATGGTTGAACAGTATTTACCAGCTCTTCCAGTTCATTGCGGAGAAATAATTTTACATCTACTAAAACCTGGTCGTTGCGGCTCCTGGCACTGTGAATTTTTTTGCCGACATCGCCGAGTTTTTGCGTCAATAACAATTCAACTTGTGAGTGAATATCTTCTACATCATCTTGTAATTTGAATTCACCTTTTTGTATTTGCTGGTAAATGTTTTTTAACTCTACTTGTAATTGCGTCAGCTCTTCTTTTGTCAGCAATCCAACTGATTCCAACATTTCGGTATGTGCTAATGAACCTAATACATCAAATGCCGCTAAATACATATCCATTTCACGGTCGTTACCTACGGTGAATTTTTCTACTTCTTTTAGTGATGCGTTGTCTTTTTGCCAGAGTTTCATAGTACTTGGTTTAGAAGTTTGATATACAGTTCAATCCCTTCCACAATTTCTTTAATATAAATATACTCATCTGCTGTATGACTTCTTGCACTGTCGCCCGGTCCCATTTTCAACGAAGGAAAAGGCATCAATGCTTTATCTGAAGTGGTAGGAGAACCGTAATAAGTTCTGTTGAGATGGAGTCCTGCTTTAACCAAAGGATGGTCTAATGCAATTGACGTAGAACGAAGTCTTGTACTTCTTGGTTTTACTTCACAATCAACATTAGCTTTTATAATATCCAGAACCTCTTCAAAACTGTATAATTCATTGATGCGGGTATCCACTACAAATTTGCATTGTGATGGAACCATGTTATGTGCTTTGTTTTCTGTTTCAATAACAGTAACACTCATTTTTGAATGACCGAGTAAATCAGAAACTTTTGAAAGCTTATAATTCCTGAACCACTCAATATCTTTCAATGCTTTGTAAATGGAATTTTCACCTTCTTCTCTGGCTGCATGTCCGGCTTTGCCATAGCTGGTACAATCCAGTACCATTAATCCTCTTTCAGCAACGGCCATTTGCATCAATGTGGGTTCACCAACAATGGCACAATCGATTTTTGGCAAGTAAGGCAAAGTGTATTCAATACCACCAGTACCGGATATTTCTTCTTCGGCAGTGGCGGCAAAAATTATATTATATGCTGTTGTTTTATCGTAGAAATGTAAAAATGTAGCTAAAAGTGAAACTAAACATCCGCCAGCATCGTTACTTCCCAATCCATAAAGTTTTTCTTCTTCCAAAATAGGAGAGAAAGGATCCTTAGTGTATTGCGGATTTGGTTTTACCGTATCATGATGTGAGTTAAGAAGAATGGTTGGTTTGTTTTCGTCATACTGTTTGTTTAATGCAAAAACATTATTGCCAATCCTTGTATGTACTATATTTCTTTCGCCAATAAAGCGGCAAAGTAAGCTTGCTGTTTGGTCTTCATCTTTGCTAAACGATGGTGTAGCAATCAATTCTTTTAATAAGGAGATTGCTTCGGTTTGTAAAGTATGTAAATCGTTACTCATTAATTATGCTTGTTCCTGATTTTCCGGCAATCAGCTCCTTTAAATTCTCAGCTTTGCCAATAATGACTTTTTTTACTCCGCTGTTCAGGGCTGTAAATGCATTGTCCAGTTTCGGTATCATGCCGGCGAATATTTTTTCTTCTGCTTTTAATTTCTTGTAAGATGATGGATTAATAACAGGAATAACTGTTGTGTCTTCATTTGCATCTAATAATACTCCAGCTTTCTCAAATGAGTAAATAAGATGTACGTTAAAATCATTACTTAAACCTTTTGCCAGTTCCTGGGCTATCGTATCGGCATTGGTATTTAATAGCTGTCCTTGCTGGTCGTGGGTAATAGGAGCAAATACAGGGGTAAGATTTTTTTCTAATAAGCTGCTGATGAGGTCTGTATTTATTGAATCAACATCACCTACAAAACCATAATCCATCACGGGGTGTTTGCGTTTATGCGCTAAAATTGCATCTCCATCGGCACCGCAAAGACCAATAGCATTGCAATTATTCATTTGTAGCTTGGCCACAATGTTTTTATTGATATAGCCAGCATATACCATGGTTACTATCTTTAATGTTTCAGCATCTGTAATGCGTCGTCCATCTATTACTTGCTGTGGTACATTCATCTGCTCTGCCATTTTAGTAGCCAGCTTTCCACCACCATGTACCAGTATTTTATTTCCTTCAACAGCAGCAAAATCTTTTAAGAATGAAGAAAGTTTTTTTTCGTCATCAATAATGTTGCCACCGATTTTTATGATATATAAATTATCCATTGTTCCTAAGGATTTCAGACAGCACCGCCTGGGCAGCCCAAACTCTGTTTGCTGCTTCTTGTGTAACAATACTATTCGAACCGTCTAATATCTCATCGCTTAATTCCACATTTCTTCTTACCGGAAGGCAATGCATCACTTTTGCATTATTAGTTATTGCTAATTTTTTATTTGTAAGCATCCATCTGGGATCGCTTTCATAAATTTTCCCATAATCAGTAAAAGTGCTCCAGTTCTTTACATATACAAAGTCGGCATTCTTCAATGCTTCAGTTTGATCATATGTAATCGTAGCTCCTTTGGTGAATTCTTCGCTCAGTTCATAGTCTTCCGGATGAGTAATTAAAAAATCAGCCTTGCCCCATGCATTTACCCATTGGGAAAAACTATTGGCTACACATTGAGGTAAGGGCTTTACATGCGGGGCCCAGGTGAGAACAATTTTTGGTTTTGGGTTGACGATTGTAGATTTTTGCAACTCCTCTGTAATAGTTATAATATCTGTAAGCGATTGTAATGGATGTAATGTGGAGCTTTCTAAACTGACCACTGGTATGCCAGCATATTTGATGAACTGCTTAATGTATAATTCACTATAGTCGTCTTCTCTATTCTTTAAAGAAGGAAAAGTTCGTATAGCAAGAATGTCAAAATATTTTCCAAACACAGGTGCTGCATCTTTTACATGTTCCACCGTTGTTCCGCTCATGATGGCTTCTTCTTCAAATTCCAGCATCCAGCCTTCACTGCCCACATTAAAAATGATCGGTTCCATACCAAGGTTTTGTGCAGCGATCTGAGTGCTCAATCTTGTACGCATGCTTGGATTAAGGAATAAACAGCCAATACGTTTATTAACCCCCAATGTTTTATCAACATAAGGATTGGCTTTATACGCCAATGCTTTTTGCACCAAGGCATCAATATTGCTTACATCATTGACAGAGACAAAATTTTTCAATCGTACTAAATTTATTTGTTAATCATCGTTCGGTTCTTTGTGCATCGCCTGTTGCGTCGCACCATTCATCGTTCGGTTCATTGGTCATCAAATACAAAGTCGTTTATTCTGCAATAGCCATCAACTTTTTAACCTCTTCTTTTATCGAATCAATAAATTGCTCGGCATCTCTTTTCTTTAAACCCAGTGATGGTAATAAGCGAATCACATTAGGCTTTGCTTCTCCTGTAAAAACCTTCTGCTCCCAAAGCAGATTCTTTTTCAGGTCTTTTAACTCATCCGGTACATCAAACCCAATCATTAGGCCACGGCCTCTCACATTTTTCAATTGAGGTATTGCCTCTAATTCGTCTCGAAGGTATTTGCCAACCATCACTGCGTTGCCCATCAGCTTCTCTTCTTCTATAATTTCCAATACTGCTATCGCAGCAGCACATGCCAGGTGATTACCGCCAAACGTAGTGCCCAATTGAAAATGTTTTGGCTTGATTTTCGGAGCTACAATAATTCCTGCAACAGGAAAACCATTGCCCATTCCTTTCGCCATGGTATAGATATCGGCGTTTACACCAGCAAAATCATGACTAAAAAATTTTCCGGTTCTTCCATAACCACATTGTACACTATCTGCAATATAAACAGCTCCGTGTTCATCACATAGAGAACGGATCTTTTTCAAAAATGAGTCAGCAGCAATATTGATTCCACCTACTCCTTGCATTCCTTCTATAATAACGGACGAGATTTCTTTTCCATTTTTTGCAAAGCATTCTTCCAATGCATCTTCATCATTAAAAGGAAGAAATATTACATTGTCTGTTTCATTAACAGGAGCCGAATAGTTTTTATTATCCGTTACTGCAACTGCCAACGATGTTCTGCCATGAAATGATTTGCTGAAAGCGATTATTTTTTTTCTTCCATTATGAAAGGAAGCAAGCTTCAACGCATTTTCATTTGCTTCGGCACCGCTGTTACAAAGAAATAACTGGTAATCGGGTTTGCCGGATACTTTACCCAGCTTTTCTGCCAGTTGTTGCTGTAATGGTATTCGTATAGAGTTAGAATAAAAAGCAATTTGTTCTAACTGATCCTCTATGCGCTTTACCCAGTGAGGATGTGTATGTCCAATACTAATTACAGCATGGCCTCCGTAAAGGTCCAGATACTGTTCCCCCTTATCATCCCATACATACGATCCTTTCGCTTTTACAATAGTGATTTCGTTGATAGGATAAACATCAAATAAGTTCATTTCTATGATTTAAAAGTAACTGGCTTTAAGTTTGAGTCCGGAGGTTTCATCCAGGCCAAACAGCAGGTTCATATTCTGCACAGCCTGGCCTGACGCACCTTTTACCAAATTATCAATCACAGAATGCACAACTAATTTGCTTCCTGCTTTTTCTAATTGAACGACTGCTTTATTGGTATTGACAACTTGTTTTAAAAAAACGGGTTCTTTACTTACAACTGTAAACGGGTGCTCTTTATAGAATTCCGAATACAACACATTTAATTCTTCCAGGCTCAGGTCACAATGTAAAGTAGAACTGATGAAAATGCCTCTTGTAAAATCACCTCTCCAGGGAACAAAACTCAGGTCCACATCATTGACGGGTTGTAATTGCAAAAGCGATTCGCCAATTTCACCAAGATGCTGATGCGTTAATGTTTTATAGGCTTGAATATTATTAGCTCTCCAACTAAAATGAGAAGTAGAAGAAAGAGATTGCCCTGCACCCGTAGAACCAGTAATACCGGTTGTATAAATATCAGATAATAGACCGGCTTTTGCTAATGGTAGTAATCCTAATTGGATAGCCGTGGCAAAACATCCCGGATTAGCAATGTTTTGTGCCGTCTTAATTTCTTCTTTTTTCAATTCAGGTAACCCGTAAACAAATTGCCTTTCTCCAATGGACGAATGAGCTGCTAACCGAAAATCATTTGCCAGATCAATCACTTTGGTGATGCCGCTGATCTTATTTTCCGTCAAAAACTTTTTTGATTCGCCATGGCCTAAGCATAAAAACAATACATCAATTGAGCCATCGCTGATGGGAGTAGTTTCATCTGAAAAGTTTAATGCTGAATCGCCGATCAGGTCCTGGTGAATGCTATCGATCGGTTTGCCTGCATTACTGCGACTATGAATAAAAGAGATACTTGCACCGGGGTGATTTAACAAGATCCTTATTAACTCACCTCCGGTGTAGCCTGCACCTCCAATAATACCTGCTTTAATTTTCTCCATTGGTATATGTCTTTACCAAATGATAAATGGATGTTTGGTTGCCAAATATTTTACTGAAGCCTCTTACATCATCACCGGTAAAACCGGTATTCATTTCCCCATATTTACCAAACTTGCTGTTCATCAGATCATATTTGCTTTCAATTCCTATTACCTGGAAACGGTAGGGATGTAATTGTACAAACACATCACCCGTTACATTTCGTTGGCTGCTTTCCAAATAGGTTTCCATATCTCGCATTACAGGGTCCAGAATTTGTCCTTCATGTAACCAGTTGCCATAAAATTGTGCTATCTGGTCTTTCCATTGCAATTGCCATTTGGTGAGCACATGTTTCTCCAAGGCATGGTGTGCTTTTATAATTACCATTGGCGCAGCGGCTTCAAACCCAACTCTGCCTTTAATACCAATTATAGTATCGCCAACATGTACATCACGGCCAATACCATAAGGCCCGGCTATAGTTTGTAAAAATTGAATTGCATCAGCCGGATGGTCAAATTTTTTATCATTTACTTTTTTTAGTTCCCCTTTTTCAAAATGAAGTTTTACTTCCTCGCTACCAGTTTTTGTTACCTGTGTGGGCCATGCTTCTTCCGGCAACATGCCTTTTGATGATAATGTTTCTTTTCCCCCCACACTAGTTCCCCAAAGTCCTTTGTTGATAGAGTACATTGATTTTTCAAAGTTCATATCAACATTTTTTGCTTTCAGATAAGCAATCTCTTCTTCACGGCTTAATTTCAAATCCCTGATGGGAGTAATGATCTCTACTCCCGGAATCATAATATGAAATACCATATCGAACCGCACCTGGTCGTTACCAGCACCAGTGCTGCCATGTGCTACTGCATCTGCATTTAATTCTTCAGCATGTTCCGCAATATGTAATGCCTGGCTCAATCGTTCTGCCGATACAGACAAAGGGTATGTATTATTTTTTAACACATTTCCATAAATAAGATAACGGATGATGCGTTCGTAATATCCTTTTATTGCATTTACGGTCTTATGCGTTTTTACACCCAGTTTATACGCATGAGCTTCTACCTGTTTTAATTCTTCGGCAGTAAAACCACCAGTATTTACAATAATGCTATGCACTTCATATCCCAGGTCTTCTGTCAGGTACTTTACACAATAAGAAGTGTCTAAACCACCACTAAAACCTAAAACAACTTTTTTTGACATCGTATGTGAGGGGTTGATTTATAAATGAAATAAATGATGTAGCAATGATTTTGGTTTGGCCGCACCACCGTTTTTATCTTTTTTCATAAAAGGCCGTAATAATTTCCATTGTTTAAAACGAAGTAAACGTTCAAAACCTTTTACATTTTCTTTAAAGAATTCTTTAGTTTCTTCTGGCTCGTAATGGTCTTTAGGATCAAAAAGCATTGCTGTACACATACAGTTCTTTCTCTCTTTACTCATTAGTATATCATAGTTCACACAGCTTTTGCAACCAGCCCAAAAGGCTTCGTCTTGTGTTAACTCAGAATAGGTAACAGGCTCGTAACCGAGATCGCTGTTAATTTTCATAACGGCAAGGCCGGTTGTAAGACCAAATATTTTTGAATCCGGATATTTTTGACGGGAGAGATTGAATATTTTCTGCTTGATATTTTTTGCTACACCACTTTTTCTAAATGCAGGTGCAACAATCAATCCGCTGTTAGCAACATACTCTCCGTGTCCCCATGTTTCGATGTAACAAAAACCCACCCATTCATTCTGGTCGGTAATGGCGATCACTGCTTTGCCTTCATCAATTTTTTGTTCTACGTAATCAGGACTTCGCTTGGCAATACCCGTTCCACGGGCAGCGGCAGAAGCCTCCATCTCATCGGTGATGGTTTTGGAATACACTTTATCAGCAGCAGTAGCTACCCTGATAATAATATTTTGATTGTCCATTTTGTGTTTAACTTGATATATAGCGGCTCACCAGTCCAAAAAATCATATTGTGGGAGTTGCTTCACTGACAGGGACCATGGTGAAGGGTTCGTCCTGTCAGAATACAGGGCGACGTCGGGGGCGGCAGAATGTAAACAAGTCATACCCAACAGCATAAACACCACAGGTAATTGACCCGTGAAAAGCGATTTGTTTAGTATGTGTCAGTATATTACTCATGTTTACAAACAAGTCGTAAATTGGCAACAAATGTAAACTATTAATTGGTTTTTTTGATAAAATTTTTGTTATAAAATCACTTGTATGACAAATGATAATGTACAGTTTACCGAACAATCGTTAGAGCAAAAACCTGCAAAGAAAAAGGTATCAGGATTTAAAAAATTTACCAGGACTTTATTGATGCTTCTGCTGATAGGGCTGGGTGTATTTTTTTATTTCCGTTTTTTCTTTGTGTTCGGCGATGGTGTTAAAAGCGGGCATTTAAACTATGCAGTAAAAAAGGGAAATTTTTTCAAAACCTATGAAGGGAAATTAATTCAGGAAGGCTACCGAACAAAAACTCCCGGCTCTATTCAATCGTATGAGTTTGAGTTTTCAATAAAAAGTAAAGCCATTTACGATATTCTTTCTACCAACAGTGGTAAATTATTCGATTTGCATTACAAAGAATATCACGGCGCATTACCCTGGCGGGGAAATACAAAGTATATAGTGGACAGTATTATCTCAATGAGGAGTGAGTAAATAACTAGTAATTTGGTTAATTACGAAATTATGGGAGTGAATTTTTTATTATCCGGGCTGTATTACTACTATTAAAGTCTGTTGCGTCGCACTCTTGTACAGAAGTAACACGGAATAGCATTTGCGAATAACAAAATCGTGTTGTAAAATTAACCTCAACTCATTTTGCGTATAACAAAAAAATTGCTGGCCGCTTATGTATATCTATTTTTTCCTTTTGCCATTCAGCAATGGTCTTCGTTTTTATCCATTCGTTTTTCCCGGTAATATCAATAGCAATACATAACCTTGTAGCCGGATTGCAGTTTTTTACCAATGCTTCAATTAGTTGATTATTTCTATACGGCGTTTCTATAAAAATTTGTGTGCTATCTCTTTTCTGCGAATCCAATTCCAGGTCTTTAATCGCTTTATTGCGTTGAGCAGTATCAATTGGTAAATAACCAGCAAACCTAAATTGTTGACCATTCATTCCGCTGGCCATTAATGCCAATAAAATGGAATTAGGTCCCACCAAAGGTTTAATCGCTGCATTCATTTCTTGTGCAAGTCCTACCAGCAATTGGCCAGGATCAGCCACCCCGGGGCAACCAGCGTCGCTAACAATGCCGATTATTATATCATCTTTTAATCTGCTTTTGAAAATTGCTGCAGCGTTATTGTCAATTGTATGCCATTCGTAATTATCAATCACCATATCCTTCCACAATTGCTTAAAGTAGCGACGGGTCGTTCTTTCATTCTCTACAAAAAAAATAGTACATTTTTTTATTGCATCAATAGTGTAAGTATTAATAGCATCCAGCCCTTCTTCTGCGAGTAATGATGGTATAAGATATACTGTGGCCATAAATAACGAATCAGCTGTTTTTTACTTTATGAACACTAAGCGTAGCCGCAATAATTGCATACGCCGGTGCCAGTATGATGATAATATGCATAATGTAAAATATAAGGCCATTAGCAATCGCTAATCCTTTATGACGGCCAGTAAACGCAATGCTTTGTGCAGGTGTAAAGCCAGCTCTGGCAAAACTATAATCAAGCATCGAGAATCCGAAGTAATAACACTCCATCAACAAAGCAACAACAGGAGTAATCCAACCTACTACAGGTATCAGCGATAATAAGATAAGTGAAATCAGATACACTGATTGCCAACCACAATTTCTTACTGCCAATTTAATACTACGCAGACAATCCTTTTTAAGATCTTTCCAGTTAAATAAATGTTCCTTGCCTTCTATAATAGCTTCTGTTTTTTCACTTAAATAGGCAAATACCGGCGAGCCGATTATTAATATCAGGTATTTGAAGAACGAGAAATAGAATAGAACTAATATCAGCCGCAGCATCATTCCTGTCATCACAAATAAAAAACTCAGCCATTCGCTTCTTTCTTTTTGTAGCCATGTTTCAATACCGAGTTGGCTGCTTATCCAGGAGATCACATCATTGGCAGAAGACCAAAAGAAAAACATTCCAACGATAAACAATAGCGCATAGATTATTCCCGGGATAATGATCCACTTAAACAGCCGGTGTTTTTGAATAAACAACCGGGCATCTTCCCATGATTGAGCTGCAATAACTATTTCTTTCAGCAAAGCCTTAATTTGTAGCGGTAAATATAGTTATTAAGGCACAAGGCACAAGGAACAAGAAGGAAGACCACGAAAATTTTTCAATCATATGGAAAAACTAACGATTGATTTTTACAAACGAACCAATGTGTTGCAAATAGCAAGAGAACTAACGGGAAAAATATTGGTGACGAAATGGAATGGCATTACTACTTCCGGAAGAATTGTTGAAGTAGAAGCTTATAATGGCATTGTTGATAAAGCCTCTCATGCATTTGGTGGACGCAGAACCAATCGCAATGAAATGATGTATGCGGGTGCAGGAGTGGCATACATTTATTTGTGCTATGGTATTCACCACCTTTTTAATGTGGTAACAAATAGTACAGATATTCCTCATGCGATATTAATAAGAGCAGTAGAACCAATTACAGGAATTGAGGAAATGCTTAAACGAACCGGAAAGAAAAAATTAGACAGCACTTTAACGAGAGGTCCGGGAAATGTTTCCAAAGCATTGGGTTTTCAAACAAGCCAAACTGGTTATTCGCTTCTCAGTAAAGAATTGTTTATTGCAGATGATAAGTGTAAATACAAAAAAAGTGAAATAGCCAGCTCCCCAAGAATTGGTGTAGACTATGCCGGCGATGATGCTTTATTGCCTTACAGATTTTATATAAAAGGAAATCCTTTTGTGAGCGGTAAACCAAAATAGATTGTATTTTCAGCCAAAATCTAAACTGCTTGACCAAACAACAACTCAAATTCATTTCGCTTTTTGCGGGAATAGCTGTTGCGCTGCTATTATATTTTGTAAATCCATTTGGAGTAGATACCAGTGCTGCAAAAGTGCTGGCCATTGCCGGATTAATGATTACCTGGTGGGTAACAGAAGCTTTGCCTATGCCGGTAGTCGCATTGCTTCCACTCATACTTCTTCCTTTAATGAATGGTGCAAAATTGGATGAAACTGCCGCTGCGTATGCCAACCCGGTTATCTTTTTATTTCTTGGCGGTTTTATGCTTGGGCTTGCTATTGAAAAATGGAATCTTCATAAGCGAATTGCATTAAATATTGTACGAATAACCGGCACTAGTGGCGACCAAATTGTACTGGGATTTATTTTAGCATCGGGTTTATTGAGTATGTGGCTGAGCAATACAGCCACCACTATGATGATGTTCCCGATTGCATTGTCTGTAATACATGTAATGAAAGAAAACAATAGGGGCGAGGGTAGTATTGCTAATTTTTCATTGGCGATTATGCTGGCTATTGCTTATGCTTCTAATATTGGCGGTATTGCTACCATAATAGGAACACCACCAAACGTTGCCTATGTTGGTTATATTCAAAAAAAATATAATTATGATATTGACTTTGTGAACTGGATGCTTATCTGCACTCCATTAGCCATTCTTTTATTAATCTGTTTGTATTTGGTAATGGTGAAATGGCTTTTCCCGAACCGGATAAAGGCTGATGATGGAACTAAACAATTAATACGAAATGAAATTCAGCAACTCGGCCCAATGTCAGTTGCAGAAAAAAGAGTCCTATCTATTTTCATTGGCACAGCTTTGTTATGGATTACAAGGGGCCTTCTTAACAACGATGTTTTTCCATGGCTGAATAATGTTTTGGCAACAAAATTTTTCTCCTTCAAATTGGATGATACAATTATAGCAGTAATGTGTGCGGTCGCATTATTTATTTGTCCCTCTGGCTCAAAGGAACCCAGTAATGATTCGTTATTGGAATGGGGCGACACATCAAAAATGGCATGGGGAATTTTGTTATTATTTGGCGGTGGTATTTGCCTGGCAGGTGCATTAGAAAAAGCTGGATTAATGCAACAACTGGGTGGGTGGCTAGCTCAATTCTCGGGCAATGGATTTGTTCTTGTATTAGTAATCGTAACTGTTTCTTTATTCGTAAGTGAAGTAATGAGTAACGTGGCACAGGTAATTGTTTTTGCACCAGTTGTATCTTCATTAGCTGAAGCAATTGGAATGAATCCTTTATTACTTGGTATTCCGATGACACTCGCAGCAAGCTGCGCCGGTATGTTGCCGATGGGTACACCACCCAATGCTATTGTATTTGCCAGCGGTCATATCAAACTCAGGCATATGACAAAAGCAGGATTTGTAATGAATATCATTGCAATTATCCTTATCACACTTTTCTGTTGGTTCCTGCTTCCTTTATTGATGAAACTGCAATAGAATGGAACAATAAAAATGCGAAACTATAGGTTTCGCATTTCGCAATTATAATATTTTGGTTACGACTAGAATCTCGGACAGTTTAGTTTTTTAGTATTGGGATCCACAGGCTTTTTAATATAAATTATAGAAAGCTCCACTCCACCTCTTGTATTAGAAGCTGACTTTAAACTAGACGTAGTAGCATCATAGGTAGCGCCAATATGCAAGCCATTCAAGCAGGCAATAACCAAGTTGCAGTGTTTGAA